>NZ_JBEZJL010000001.1:0-158039 GCF_040651755.1 Actinomadura sp. NPDC048394
GAAGGCGCCCTTGACTTTGGAGGGGCGGCCCCGTACGCAAGCGCCACCCCACCACCCGAACACCCCTCTTGTGATTCTCCAATCAACGTGTCATCCCAATGCCTCCTGACGGAGGCCATCCATTGCGCCCTCAGAATGTCCCCATCAAGCGATGGCGAATCATTACCGCAAAAAGCCGATAGTCACGGCGAACTTCAAACTCCAAGGGCACCGGAACTCGGCCCGAAGCCTTTCGACATGCGCGTGAAAGCGATGCTCTCGATGTCGAACCACTCGGCTGGCGTACTGCACAGGACCGGTCAGTCGGCCGAGGTGATGGTGTTGAGGCGCTCGACGGCGTCGGCGAACTCCTCGACCATGTCGTAGACGACCTGGCGGGCGGGCTTGACGGTGTTCATCAGGCCGACGCACTGGCCGACGAAGTAGTTCGCGAGCGCGCGGGCGCCCGGGTTGCCGGACTCGGCGACCTTGGTGATCTGCCGCATCGCGCCCTCGGCGACGATCATCTGCAGCGGCATCCCCAGCGGCCCGGGGCTGTCCGGCCCCTCCCACTCGTCGGTCCAGGCGGAGCGCAGCTGGCGGGCGGGCTTGCCGGTGCGGGACCGCGACCGGATGGTGTCGCGGGACGTGGCGGCGAGCATCTTCTCCTTGACGGCGGGCGCCGTCTCGGCCTCCTCGGTGGTGAGCCAGACGGAGCCGCACCAGACGCCGGACGCGCCGAGGGCGAGCGCGGCGGCCATCTGGCGGCCGGTGGCGATGCCGCCGGCGGCGAGGACGGGCACCGGCGCGACGGTGTCGACGACCTCGGGGACGAGCACCATCGTGGAGATCTCGCCAGTGTGCCCGCCGGCCTCGCCGCCCTGCGCGATGACGAGGTCGACGCCGGCGGCGACCTGGCGGCGGGCGTGCTCGGCCGTCCCGACGAGCGCGGCGACGGGGATCCCGGCGGCCTTGGCCTTCTCCACCATGATCGGCGGCGGGGTGCCGAGGGCGCTGGCGATGAGCCGGATCGGGTGGGCGAGGGACACGTCGATCAGTTCGGTGGCGCCCTCCTTGGTGACCGAGGTGCCGCCGCGCGCGTTGGTCTTCTTGGCCTTCTCGAAGTCGGGCAGCGGGACGTCGTACTTGCCGAACAGGCCGATGAGGAAGTCCCAGTGCTCCTGCGGGACCGCCGCGAGCAGGGTGTCGAGGCCGCCCTCGCCGCGTCCGGCGCGCTCGGCCGCCTCGTCGATCTTGGCGGGGACGAGGACGTCGACGCCGTAGGGGCGGCCGCCGACGTGGTCGTCGATCCAGCGCAGCTCCTCCTCCAGCCGGTCGGGGGTGTAGGCGACGGCGCCGAGGACGCCGAAGCCGCCGGCGTTGGTGACGGCGGCGACGACGTCGCGGCAGTGGCTGAAGGCGAACAGCGGGAACTCGATCCCGAACGTGGCGCAGACCTCGGTGTTCATGTCCCCGACGCTAACGGACCGAACGTCATTCGGTCCAGGCCTCGGACGGTCAGGCGGCCGGGCGGAACAGCACGTACGACTCGCCCTCGCCGGGGTGCTCGAACGAGGCCCGCAGCGGCAGCCCCTCGCGCAGGTCGCCGGGGGAGACGCCGTCCAGCCGCGCGTACATCCATGGGCCCTCGGCCAGCTCGACGAGCGCGAGGTAGGCGGGCGGCGGGACGGTGCCGTCCTCGGCGGGCCGGCCGTGGGTGACGGTCCAGGTCACGAGGGTCGCCTCGCCGCTCGCCTCCGCCCAGGCCAGCTCCTCTTCGCCGCATTCGGGGCAGCCGCCCGCGTCCGGCGCGTACCAGCGGTCGCACGCCTCGCAGCGCTTGATGACGAGCTTGCCGGCGGCGGTGCCGTCGAAGAACGGGTCGGTGCGCCCGTCGCGCCGCAGAACGCCGATCTCCATCGGTCAGGCTCCCTTCGGGTGCGGGCTGACGATCAGGGTGGAGTGGTGGTCGAGGATGCCGCCGTTGCCGCTGACGAGGACGACGTCGTTGGACGGCGCCTGCCGCTCCCCGCCGTCGCCGCGCGCCTGGATGACGGCCTCGGACAGCGGCGTGAAGCCCCACATGTAGTACGCCGACAGCTGCCCGCCGCCGGTGTTGGTGGGCAGCGACCCGCCGGGGCCGAGCGCGCCGGACGCGGCGAACGCGCCGCCCTCGCCCTTGGCGCAGAACCCGTAGTCCTCCAGGGACACCAGGACGGTGTAGGTGTAGCAGTCGTACAGCTCGCACACGTCGACGTCGGACGGGGTGATCCCGGCCATCTTCATCGCGGTCGCGCCGGAGGAGACGGCGCCGGTGGTCAGCCCGAACTCGCTGCCGCGCTCCTTGCGGTGCCCGGGGTGGCCCTGCCCCCATCCCCACAGGTGGACGGGCGGCCGGGCGAGGTCGCGGGCGCGGTCGGCGCTGGTCACGATCACCGCGATGGCGCCGTTGGAGACCAGGCAGCAGTCGAGCAGGTGCAGGGGTTCCGACACCCAGCGGGACGCCTGGTGGTCGGCGATCGTGATCGGTTCGCGCATCTGCGCGAGGGGGTTGCGGGTCGCCCACTCCCGCGTGGACACCGCGATCGCGCCGAGCTGCTCACTGGTCGTCCCGTACCGGGACATGTGCCGCTGCGCGGCGAGCGCGTAGAAGGAGTTGACGCTGCGCAGCCCGAGCGCCGCCGTCATGCCGCCGTAGCCGTACCATTCGCGGGCGTTGCGGTTGTAGGCCGAGCCCGCCGACTGCTTCGGCTTCAGCGGCGCGTCGGCGAACACGCACGCGACCGTGGTCGCGGCGCCGCTCATCACCGACATCGCCGCGTGCGCGACCATGGCCCCGGCGGTGGCGCCGAAGGCGTTCATCTGGGTCAGCAGCCGCAGGTCCCGCAGGCCGAGCGTGTCGGCCAGCTCGATCCCGGGCGAGCCGCCCATGCCGTGGCTGACCAGCAGCCCGTCCAGGTCGGCCAGGCCGAGGCCGGCGTCGGCCGCGGCGAGCCGCACCGCGTCGGCCGCCAGCCGCCGCGGGCTGCGCCCGTACACCCGGCCGAGCTCCGTCATTCCGAGCCCGGCGATCGCAGCGCTCATCCGTCGCATCCCTCCCCGCATCGTCACGGCCACGGTACCGAACAGCATTCGGTAGACGGAGCGGCGGGGCGGACGATCACTCCGAGCGCGCGCGGAACGCACCCCGGTACGCCAGCGGCGACGCACCGACCCGCCGCGCGAAGTGCGCCCGCAGCGTCACCGGCGACCCGAACCCCGCCTCGACGGCCACCCGCTCGACCGGCAGGTCGGTGTCCTCCAGCAACTGCTGGGCGCGGCGCACCCGCGCGTGCGACAGCCACTGCTGCGGCGTCGTCCCGGCCTGCTCCCGGAACCGCCGGGTCAGCGTCCGGACGCTGCACGACGCCTGCCGCGCGATGTCGTCCAGCGCCAGCGGACGGTGCAGGTTCGCCTCCAGCCAGGCCAGCGTCGGCTGCAGCGCCGCCGCGCCGTCCGGCGGCTCGTCGTGCCGGATGAACTGCGCCTGCCCGCCGTCGCGCTGCGGCGGCATGACGATCCGCCGCGCGGTCCGCGCCGCCGCCGCCGAGCCGTGGTCGCGGCGGACGATGTGCAGGCACAGGTCGACGCCCGCCGCGACGCCCGCCGACGTGAGCACCTGCCCGTTGTCGACGTACAGGACGGACGGATCGACCTCCACCCGCGGATACCGCCGCGCCAGAGCGCGCGCGTAGTGCCAGTGCGTCGTCGCGCGCTGCCCGTCCAGCAGGCCCGCCGCCGCCAGCACGAACGCGCCGACGCAGATCGACGCGATCCGGGCACCCCGGGCCGCCGCGGACCGCAGCGCGTCCAGGACCTCGCCGGGCGGATCGTCCGCGACGCCCTCGTGGCCGGGGACGACGATCGTGTCCGCCGCCGCCAGCGCGTCCAGGCCGTACGGGGCGTCCACCCGCATCCGGCCGAGCGCGGCGGAGGTGCGCGCGCCGCCCGGAGGCGTGCAGACACGGACGTCGTAGAGCGGGACGAGGTCCGCCGTGGTCGTCGTCCCGAACACCTGGCCAGGGGTCGCGAGGTCGAACGCCACGACCCCGTCCAGCGCGAGCACCGCGACGACGTGAGGTTCGGGCATGGCCAGAACGTAGCGCACATCGGCAGTCCGGACACTGTCCGCGCCCCCGGACGGCGTCGGACGATCGGTGGCGTCCCCGAGCACCACGTCCGAGGAGCCCTCGTGTCCGACCACTTCGCCGAGTTCTCGCTGCCCGACACCGACCTGACCCGCAAGTCCTACGACCTGGTGTTCGCCACCGGGACGGCGGCGCTCGCCAACCACAGCGTCCGCACCTACCTGTTCGCCCGCGCCATCGGTGAGGCGCGGGGCCTGCGTCCCGGCGCCGACTACGACGACGAGACGCTGTTCCTGGCGAGCGTCCTGCACGACCTCGGGCTGACCGAGCAGGGGAACGGCGGCCACCGCTTCGAGGTGGACGGCGCCGACCTCGCCGCCGAGTTCCTCACCACGAACGGGTTCGACGCCGACCGGGCCCGCGTCGTCTGGGAGGCCATCGCCCTGCACACCAGCCGCGACATCGCCAACCGCATGCGCCCGGAGATCGCCCTCACCCACGCCGGGACCAGCGCCGACGTCGCCGGCCTCGGCACCGGGCGGCTCCCCGGCGGCGTCGCCGAAGCCGCCCACGCCGCGTTCCCCCGCCTCGAGCCGGGCTGCGGCCTCGCCGAGATCATCGTCGGCCAGATCGTCGCGAACCCGGCCAAGGCCCCGATCGGCTCGCTCCCGTACGAGCTGGCCCGCCAGTTCGGCGCCGACATCCCGCAGCCCCGCTGGACGGACCTCGTGACAGCAGCCTGGCCCGGCATCGCCTGACCTGCGCCACCGGGGCACAGAGGCGGCGACCTCAGCCGTCGCGCGAGCGCGCTATCTGACCGGTGGGGGAGAAGCCGAAGGCGAGCCCCCACCGGGAAGCTCGCGAAGCGAGGTCGCGCTCGCCCAAGCACGGTCAGCGCGCGAGCCGGCGAGGCGAGCGTGCCGGGCTGTGGCAGCACAGCCGGGATTGCAGCCGACACCGTTACGCTGGCGGGCGATGGCCGCCGTTCCCCCCGAGAACATGCTCGCCCGCGTCCTCGCGCACGATCACGACGCGGACCCGACCAGCACGCGTGTGCTGGACGCCGCGCTGGAGCAGTTCGCCGAGTTCGGGTTGCGGCGCACGTCGATGGAGGACGTCGCGCGCGGCGCCGGTGTCGCCCGGATCACCGTCTACCGCCGGTTCGCGTCCAAGAACGCGCTGGTCGAGGCGGTGCTGCTGCGGGAGGTGCGGCGGTTCCTGGAGGTGTTCACCGCCGCGGTGGACGGCCTGCCCGGCGTCGCCGACCGGGTCGCGGAGGGGTTCGTGGTGACGCTGCGGCACGCCCGCGGGCACGGGCTGTTCCAGCGGCTGATGGCGACGGAGCCGGACGCGCTGCTGCCGTTCCTGACGGTCGACAGCGGCCCTTTCCTGGCGGCGGCGCGGACGTTCCTGGCCGGGGTGCTGCGGGGCGCGGACGGCGTCGCCCCGGACGTCGCCGAGGACGCCGACGTGACCGCGGAGACGCTGATCCGGGTGATGCTGTCGTTCGTGCTGGCGCCGGACGGCTGCGTCCCACTGGGCGACGACGACCGCGCGCGCCGCTACGCCCGCCGCCACCTCGCCCCGATGATCACCCGCCGGCCGCCGGAAGAACCCTGACGGCGCGCCCGACGAAGGCCTGGACGGGGATCGCCCGCGTCCCCGGGGCGACGGGGACGCGGGCGATGTCGAACGGATCGAGACTAACCCCTGCGGGCCGCGGTCAGGTGGCGAGCACCGCCTGCAGGAAGTCGCGAGTGCGCTGCTCGGCGGGCTCGCCGAAGATCCGGTCCGGCGGGCCCTCCTCGACGATCTGGCCCTGGTCGAACATCAGCACCCGGTTGGAGATGTCCTTGGCGAAGTTCATCTCGTGGGTGACGCACAGCATCGTCAGGTCGCTCTCGCGGGCGATGTCGCGCAGCAGGTCCTGCACGCCGACGACGAGTTCGGGGTCCAGCGCGGAGGTCACCTCGTCCAGCAGCAGCACCCGGGGCTGCATGGCGAGCGCCCGCGCGATCGCGACGCGCTGCTGCTGGCCGCCGGACAGCTGCGAGGGGTGGGCGTTCTCCTTGTCGGAGAGCCCGACCATGTCCAGCAGGCCGCGGGCGCGCTCGACGGCCTCGTCCTTGGACGTGCCGAGCACCCGCACCGGCCCTTCGGTGAGGTTGCGCAGCACGTTCATGTTGGGGAACAGGTTGAACTGCTGGAACACCATGCCGACCTGCTTGCGCATCTCGTGCAGGTGCTTCTGGTTGGCCGGGACGCGGCGCCCGCCCTTGTCCATGTGCCAGAGGGTGTCGTCGCCGATCCAGATCAGCCCGTCGTCGAGCTTCTCCAGCGTCATGAGCAGCCGCAGGATCGTGGTCTTGCCCGATCCGCTCGGCCCGATCAGCGTCACCCGCTCGCCGGGCTCGACGGCGAAGTCGAGCTCGCGCAGGACGACGTTGGAGCCGAACCGCTTGACGACCTTCTCGAAGCGGATCCCGGGCGCGTCGCCGTGCGGCAGCGCGGCCGCCGCGCCGTCGCCGTCCTCCTTGCGGACGCCCTTCTTCTCGGTGGAGACGCCCGGCGACTCCTCTTCGGGCGTGGGGGCTTCCGGTGCGGTGTCAGTTGGTGGCATAGCGCCTCTCCAGGCGGCGGACGAGAATCGAGGATATGACGCTGACGATGATGAACAGCAGGCCCACCAGCGTGATCGGCTCCAGGAACCGCAGGCTCCGCGAGCCCACCTGGTACGCCGACATCAGCAGCTCCGTCACGTTGATCGCCAGCAGCATCGGCGAGTCCTTGAACATCGCGATGAGGTAGTTGCCGAGCGTCGGGATCACCCGGCGGATCGCCTGCGGCAGGATCACGTCCAGCCACACGCGCGACCGGGGCAGGTTCAGCGCGGTGCACGCCTCCCACTGGCCCTTCGGGATGTCGGAGATGCCCGCCCGGTACACCTCGGCGGTGTACGTCGAGTAGTGCAGCCCGAGGGTGATGATCCCGGCGGTGAGCGACCCGATGGTCAGCCCCCACGACGGCAGCACGTAGTACACGAAGTACAGCTGCGGGATCAGCGGCGTCGACCGGATGAACTCGGTGACCCACCGTACGGTCTGGCTGACGACGACGTTCGGGGTGCGGCGCAGCATCGCCCACACCAGGCCGAGGAGCACCGCGATGACGTAGCCGGCGAGCGTCGCGATGACGGTGTAGCGCAGCCCGTCCAGCAGGTCGGGGATGATGTCGCCGGTGTAGTTCCAGTCCCAGCTCATCAGCCGGCCACCCCCGCTCCGGGGGCGCCCGCCGCGACCGTGCCGAGGTCGGGCTCACGGGAGGGACGGCGGCCGAGCATGCGGTCCACCCGCCGTTCGGCGTACCGGACGAACAGCTGCAGGACCTGCGCGATCACGAAGTACAGCACCAGCGCGACCGTGAACGACCAGACGGTCTGCCCGGTGCTGCCCTGCACGTTCTTGGACACGTGCGTGATGTCGACGAGGCCGACGAGCGAGACGATGGCGGTGCCCTTCATCAGCTCGATGAGCAGGTTGCCGAACGGCGGCAGCATCAGCGCGAACGCCTGCGGCAGCAGGACGCGCCGCATCCGCTGGAAGGGCGTGAAGTTCAGCGCGACCGTCGCCTCGTACTGCGCCTGGGGGACGGCCCTGATCGAGCCGCGCACCACCTCGGCGCCGTACGCGCCGACGTTCATGCCGAGCGCGAGGACCGCCGCGAACAGGGTGGTGAACCGGAGGCCGATGAGGGGCAGCGCGTAGAAGAACCAGTAGAGCAGCACCAGCGTCGCGGTGCCGCGGAAGAACTCCACGTACACCCGGTTCAGCGCGCGGACCCACCCGCTGCGCGCGGTGCCCGCGAGCCCGAAGAGCAGCGCGAGCACCAGCGCGAGCACGCCGCCGAAGACGGTGAGCCGGAAGGTCAGCCACGCGCCCTCCAGCCACTGGTGATAGCTGTCGAGGACCTGCGACACCGATCAGCCCTGGCAGAACTTGGCGGCGGTGTCGGCCGGGCTCGGCATCTCCGCCTGGGTGAACCCGAACGGCTGCAGGACCGGCAGCAGCTGGTTGCCCTTCTCCAGCGCGGCGAGCTGGGCGTTCCAGGCGTTCAGCAGGTCGGAGTCGGCCTTGCGGAACACGAACGCGCCGGCGCCGAGCTGCTCCTTGCCGTCGATGACGGGCGTGAACGCGTCCGTCACCTCGTACTTGCCGTCCTGGTGCTTGGACAGCAGGTCCGCCAGCGAGATGCGGGTCAGCCAGATGCAGTCGATGCGCCCGGACTTCAGGCCCTCGTAGGCGCTGGCCTGGTCCTGGAACGTCTTGATGTTGCTCTTCTTGACGCCGCTCTTCTCGGCGTAGCCCTGCTCGACGGCGCCGGTCAGCACGCCGACCCGGACGCCGGCCTTCGCCGGGTCGTTCTGGTTCTTCAGGCCCTTCGGGTTGCCCTTCGGCACCATGAACGCGCTCTTGGCGACGTACTCGGGGTTGGCGAACGCGGCGGACGCGCACCGCTCGGGGGTGATGAACATGCCGGCGGCGATCGCGTCGAACCGCTTGGCGTTGAGGCCGCCGATCAGGCCGCCGAAGTCCACCTGGACGCCCTCGACCTTGTCGATGCCGAGCTTCTTGAAGATGACGCGGGCCAGCTCCGGCGCCTCGCCGGTCAGCTTGCCGTCCTTGTCGGTGAAGCCGTAGGGGGCCTCGTTGGCGAACCCCACGGTGATCTTGCCGGCCTTCTTGGCCTTGTCGAGGGTGCCGCCGCCGGAGACCTCCTTGTCCGGATCCGTCGTGGAGCAGCCCGCCGCGGCCAGGGGGACGGCGGCGGACAGCAGAACGGCGGTGCGGAGGAAGTCGCGTCTCGAGGAAGTCATCGTTGAACTCCTGCAGGGATGGGGGGTGGCCCGCGCCCGCGGGGGGCCGTGGAGAAGCCCCCCGCGGGCGCGGGACCGTTGTCGGGGATATCCAGTTGGGAGCGGGGAACGTGACGCCGCGTCAGTCGCGGATGGGGGTGAAGTCGCGGGCGCCGATGAACGGCGGGCGCGGCGCCGGGGCGGAGAACGGCTCGACGCACGTGTTCTCCACGCTGTTGAACACGACGAACACGTTGGACCGGGGGAACGGGGTGATGTTCCCGTTCGAGCCGTGCATGCAGTTGCAGTCGAACATGGTGGCCGAGCCCGCGGGCCCGGTGAACAGCTCGATCCCGTGCTTGTCGGCGAGGATCGACAGGCTGTTCGGGTCGGGGGTGCCGATCTCCTGCCCGCGCAGCGACTCCTTGTAGTGGTCGGACGGGGTCTCCCCGACACAGGCCACGAACGTCTTGTGCGAACCGGGCATGATCATTAGCCCGCCATTGTGCACGAAATTCTCCGTCAGCGCGATGGAAATGCTCACCGCGCGCATCCTCGGCATGCCGTCCTCGGCGTGCCAGGTCTCGAAGTCGGAGTGCCAGTAGAAGTCCTTGCCGGTGAAGCCCGGCTTGTAGTTCACCCGGCTCTGGTGCACGTACACGTCGGAGCCGAGGATCTGCCGGGCCCGGCCGACCACCCGCGGGTCGCGGACCAGCTGCGCGAACACGTCGCTGATCTTGTGGACCTCGAAGATGGAGCGGACCTCGTCGGAGCCGCGCTCGGTGACCGTGCGCTCGTCGGCCAGGATCCGCGGGTCGGAGGCCAGCCGGCGCAGCTCGGCGCGGTAGTCCTCGACCTCCTCCGGCGCGAGCAGCTGCTCGACGGACAGGAATCCGTCGCGGTCGAAGGAGTCGAGGGTGGCGGCGTCGATGGGGCCGTCGCCGGGGCCGCCGTACACGACCGGGTCCTGCCGGTACAGCAGCGCCGCCTCGGCGGCCTTGCGGGTGGGGTAGGCGTCGTCGATCGACGGGTGCGACTCGATGATGCTCATGCGTCCTCCTCGGTGAGCAGCGGATAGACCCCGTTCTCGTCATGGACCTCCCGACCGGTGCAGGGGGGATTGAAGACGCACACGGTCTTGACGTCCGTGTGGGCGCGAAGGGTGTGGTGCTCGTGCCCGTTGAGCAGGTACATCACGCCCGGCTTGATCTCGTGCTTCTCGCCCGTCTCGTCGTTGGTGAGCTCGCCCTCACCGTCGATGCAGTAGACGGCCTCGATGTGGTTCGCGTACCACATCTTCGTCTCGGTGCCCGCGTAAAGGATCGTCTCGTGCAGCGAGAACCCCACGCCCTCCTTGGCCAGCACGAAGCGCCGGCTGCACCAGGTCGGCGCCTGCACGTCGCGCTCGGTGCCGATGATCTCGTCAAGGGAGCGAACGATCATGAATTCCTCTTTTCCGGTGTGTTACGCGGCGGCGATCCGGCCCGGCGGCCGGGTCAGACCGACACCTTGGTACGGACGGCCTCGACGGACTCGGCGATGATCTCCAGGCCGTGGGCCAGCTCGGTCTCGGTGGTGGTGAGCGGCGGCAGCAGCTTGACGACCTCGCCCTCGGGGCCGGAGGTCTCCATCAGCAGCCCCCGGGCGAACGCCTCGCCGCACACCTTCGGCGCGTCCTGCGGGTCCTTCATCACCAGGCCCCACGCGAGGCCGCGGCCGCGGACGGAGTCGACGGCGCCGGCGTGCGCGAGCGCGATCTCCTCCAGCGCCGTCTGGACCTGCTGGCCCTTCTTGAGGGTCTGCTTCTCCATCCCCTCGCCGGCCCAGTAGTCCTCCAGCGCGGCGACGGCGGTGACGAACGCGGGGTTGAAGCCGCGGAAGGTGCCGTTGTGCTCGCCCGGGTCCCACACGTCCAGCTCGCGCTTCATGAGCGTGACCGCGAACGGCAGCCCGTAGCCGCTGAGGGACTTGGACAGGCAGACGATGTCGGGGGTGATCCCGGCGTCCTCGAAGCTGAAGAACGGGCCGGTGCGGCCGCAGCCCATCTGCACGTCGTCGACGATCAGCAGGATGTCGTGCCGGCGGCACAGGTCCTGCAGGCCGCGCAGCCACTCGGCGGTGGCGACGTTGATGCCGCCCTCGCCCTGGACGGTCTCCACGATCACGGCGGCGGGCTTGTCCAGGCCGCTGCCGCTGTCGTCCAGCATCGTGTCGAAGAGCAGGAAGTCGGGGGTGCGGCCGTCGAGGTAGTTGTCGTAGGGCATCGCGACGCCGTGCCCGAGCGGCACGCCGGCGCCGGTGCGCTTCATCGAGTTCCCGGTGACCGCCAGCGCGCCCAGCGTCATGCCGTGGAAGGCGTTGGTGAAGCTGACGACGGTCTCCCGCCCGGTGTACTTGCGCGCCAGTTTCAGTGCCGCCTCGACCGAGTTGTTGCCCGCCGGGCCGGGGAACTGGACCTTGTAGTCGAGCCCGCGCGGCTCCAGCACGTGCTCGTTGAAGCGTTCCAGGAACTCCCGCTTGGCCGTGGTGTACATGTCGAGGCTGTGCACAATGGCGTCGCTCGCGAGATAGTCCATCAGCCGGCGTTTCAGCTGAGGGTTGTTGTGTCCGTAGTTGAGGGTTCCCGCGCCGGCGAAGAAATCGAGGTAGGTGCGGCCGTTCTCATCGGTGATGTGGGAGCCCTGTGCGGTGCTGAACACCGTGGGCCAGCTTCGGCAGTAGCCGCGGACTTCCGATTCCATGCGGGCGAAAACGTCCATGTTCTGCCTCCGGCAGGTGTCGGGGGTGGGAGCGGTTCGGGCGGGACGCGGTGCCGGTCGGCACCGGTCGGGTGCGTACGGGTCGGAGCGGACTCGGGGCGGACTCGAGGCGGACTCGGGCGGTCCGGCCGGCGGCGGTTCCGCCGGCCGCGGGTCAGGTCGCGGGGCCGAACGGGCCGATCCGGAACAGCACCTCGGGCTCGTGTCCGCCGCCCGGGAAGTGCTCCGGGCCGAACAGCGGCTCGCGGGTCAGGTCGCAGCCGCGGGCCCGGGCGAACGAGGCGAACATCGCCTCCGACGCTTTGTTGTCCGGAGTCACGGTGGCCTCCATGAAGCGGAGGCCGCGGGCCGACAGCCGGTCGCCGAGGCGGTCCAGCATGCGGCGTGCCAATCCCTGCCCGCGATGAGCGTCGTCAACCGCCACCTGCCACACGAAGAAGGTGTCGGGGCGGGACGGACGGACGTAGCCGGTGACGAAACCGCAGGGGCGGCCGCCGTCGCGGGCGACCACGGAGGTGTCGGCGAAGTCACGGCACCAGAGGGCGTAGCTGTACGGCGAATTGACGTCCAGGACCTTGGAGTCCCGGGCGATCCGCCACAGTTCGGGGCCGTCGGTGAGGCTCGGCTCCTGGAGTTGCACGTCCTCGCTCGTCTCGTCCGGATCGGGGCGTCGGGTCGGTGATTCCAGGGGTTGCGGTGCCATGTCCAGGCAACTTAGCGAATCTCGCCGGGTGATCGTTCCGTAATGTTATCGTCAGGATGTTTAGCCCGGCGGGCAGCGGGTATGGCAAGACGCTTGCCAAATTCGGGGTAATTTCGGCCGACCGTTCTCGGGGCCGTGGCGCGCCATTCCCCGCGTTACGCAGGAGGTACTGGCGGCTTCGCGGGCGGGCGCGCGGTGCGCGTTCCTGAACGCAACCTTAATGTTCGGCGCTCGCGAACAGAGCTTTTTTGTGTATCGGTTGTGTGAGGTAAGTCACTAGGATTCGGTGACAACGGGACGGGTGCGGTCGGCGTCACGCCGCATCGCGGGAGGTCGGGCCGCCGCGCGGGGTCGTGGGGCGGATGTGGGCCAAGGGCGCGGACGCGGGCCCTGGGAGCCCCGGGTGCCTCACCTTCAAGGGGGAGGTTGCCTTGCCGCCGGGTAAGACAGGGTTAGCGGCATGGTAAGGATTACGCCCGTCCCGAGGGCGTTTCGGACGCGGCCGGGACCCCGCGCGCCCGCGGAATCCCGGCCCTTTGCGGTCATGCTCCGGACGTCATTGAGGCATGTCCGGTACGGCGTCCCGGCCCGGCCGGCCGGGGCGGCTCAGCCCGACTCGGCGAAACGGTCGGTCGCTTCCACGAGCCGGTGCAGGATCCCCGGCTCGCTGTAGGCGTGCCCCGCGTCGTCCACGATGTGGAACTCCGCCTCCGGCCACGCCCGGTGCAGGTCCCACGCCGTCGCCGCGGGCGTGCACACGTCGTAGCGGCCCTGCACGATCACGGCCGGGATGTGCCGGATCTTGTCGACGTCCCTGATCAGCTGCTCGTCCTCGAAGAACCCCTCGTTCACGAAGTAGTGGTTCTCGATCCGCGCGAACGCCACCGCGTAGTCCGGCTCCCCGAACCCCTCCGCCAGCTCCGGGTCCGGGCGCAGCGTCAGCGTCGAGCCCTCCCACGTCGCCCACGCCTTCGCCGCCGCGACCCGCACGTCCCGGTCGGGGGAGTTGAGCCGCTCGTGGAACGCCGACATCAGGTCCTCCCGCTCGTCCTCCGGGATCGGCTCGACGTACTTCTCCCACAGGTCGGGGAAGATGAGCGACGCGCCCTCCTGGTAGAACCAGTACAGCTCGAACGGCCGCAGCGTGAAGATGCCGCGCAGCACCAGCTCGCTCACCCGGTCCGGATGCGTCTGCGCGTACGCCAGCGCCAGCGCGCTGCCCCAGCTCCCGCCGAACACCAGCCACCGCTCGATGCCGAGGTGCTCGCGCAGCCGCTCCATGTCCGCGACGAGATGCCAGGTGGTGTTCGCCTCCAGCGACACCTCCGGATCCTTGGCGTGCGGCAGGCTCCGGCCGCAGTTGCGCTGGTCGAACAGCACGATCCGGTACCGCTCGGGGTCGAACTGCCGGCGGTGCGCGGGGCTGCACCCGCCGCCCGGCCCGCCGTGCAGCATCACCGCCGGCTTCCCGTCGGGGTTCCCGCAGACCTCCCAGTGGATCCGGTTGCCGTCGCCGACGTCCAGCAGCCCCGAGTCGTAGGGCTCGATCGGCGGATACAGGGTGCGAAGCTCCATGGTGCGGAATCATCCCACCCGGCGGCCGGGTCCGCGCTTTCCCGCGCGGCGCGGTGTGACCCGTGGCACCGTTGGGGGGTCGGCAGAGGGCCCGCACCGGGTGTGACCAGGCGTGCGGCCCCCGTCCGCACCGAGAGGCGAGCACGAAACTAAACCCCAAACTGGGCAAACGTTCCGCTGGTCGGCACTAGAGTGCCTTCAGTGAGCGGAGCGACGAGCCCAAGGGCGAGGAGTGACGCGAGCGCCATGTCCATGACAGCCCCCGCGGAACACGGCCCCCTGTACGGAGCCGTCGGCGAGGAGACGTGTGAGCGAAGTGACGAGCCGCGAGGCGAGGAACGCAGCGACCCGAGCGGGCGTCCCGGCGCACCGCTCGACCGTCTCCGGACCACGAGGCGAGGAGACCAGTGAGTGAGCTGAACGGATCGGGTGGTTCGCGCGGAGTCCCGGACGCGGGTTCTCCCTGGCCCGCGATGGGGCGTGACCCGGGCCGCGGGTCCGACGTGCCCGTGCCTGCCGCCCAGCAGCCGATCCAGATGGCCAAGCCCAAGCAGCCCGGCCAGGGCGCGGACGCCGGACGCCCCGAGGGCGAGCAGCCCGAGGCCCAGCCCTGGGACATCGTCGAGCGGCTGCGCCAGATGGCCGACCTCATCGGCGACGCGCTCGCCGCCGGCGAGCGCAAGGTCACCGAGGCGCAGAACGAGGCCGCCTCGCAGGTGGCGGCGATCCAGGCGGAGAAGGAGTCGGCGCAGCGCGACGCGGCCGCCGCCTGGGGCGAGGTGCAGCGCGCCCGCGGCCAGGCCGAGCAGGCCGACCGCCGCGCCGTGGACGCCGAGCGCAAGGTGGCCGAGGCCGAGCGGCGCGCCGGCGAGGTGCAGAACGAGGCCGTCACCCAGATCGCCGCCCTGCAGCAGGAGAAGGAGGCCGCGCAGCGCGACGCCGCGGCCGCCTGGAACCAGGCGCAGCAGGGCCGCGCCCAGGCCGACCAGGCCCGCGGGCAGGCCGAGCAGGCCCGCGTCCAGGCCGACCAGGCGCGCGCGCAGGCCGAGCAGGCCCGCGCCCAGATGGAGCAGGCGCAGGCCCAGGCCGAGCAGGCCGAGCGCCGCGTCGCCGAGGCCGAGGCGACCGTCCGGCAGGCCATCCAGCAGCGCGACGCGATGAGCGAGGCCCGCGACGACGCGCTGCGCGCCGTCGAGGACGCCGTCGGCGGCCGCCGCTCCGCCGAGGCCGAGCGGGACCGGGTCGCCGAGCAGGCCGCCGAGCTGTCGCGCGCCCTGGAGGCCGCGCACGGCGAGCTGTCGGCGCTGCGCTCCAAGGTGACCGACGCGGAGATGACCGCGCAGAACCTGCAGCACGCCGTCGTCGCCGCCGGCAAGGAGGCCGACGAGACGCGCCGCCGCGCGCAGGAGTCCGAGCGCCGCGCCCAGGAGAACGAGCGCCGCGCGCAGGAGGCGGAGCGGCGCGCCCAGGACGCCGAGCGCCGCGCGCAGGAGGCCATCACCCGCGCCGAGGCCGCCGAGGCCGAGCGCCAGCAGGCCCTCGACACCGCCGCGCAGTCGCTGGAGGCCGCCAAGAAGGCCGAGCGCGAGCGCGACGCCAGCGCCAAGGCGCGCGAGGCCGCCGACCGCACCCGGGAGGCCGCGGTGCAGTCGCAGGCGCGCGCCGAGTCGGAGCTGACGCTCGCCCGCGGCCGTGCCGACCAGGCCGGCCGGGAGCGCGACAAGGCGGTCGCCGGGATGCGGCAGATGGCCGCCGAGCGCGACGCGGTCGCCGAGAAGCTCGCCGAACGCGACCAGTGGGTCGACCAGCTCGCCCAGGCCGTCACCGAGCAGCGCGCGCAGATCGCCGAGCTGTCCCAGGAGCGCGACGCCGCCCGGCAGGCCGCCGACCAGGCCCGTTCCCTGATCGACGAGCTGACCCGCCAGCTGCGCACCATCATGCCGACCGCGGCGACCCCGCGGATCTGACCATCCCCCCGGCCCGCGGGCCGGGGGGCGCGGGCCGCCCGTCCCACACCCTCTGACCAGCGGGAGCGGGACACGCCCGGGATGGCGCACCCGTGCCCGGCTGTTATCCTGGTGGCCCGTGGACAGTGCGGTACCGAGCACGTCGGAACGCCGCCTCGCAACGACCACGGGAGCGCCTTCTTGCCTTCGGCAGCCACTGGTAGATCACGTCCTACCAAGCACCTCTTCGTCACCGGCGGTGTCGCCTCCAGCCTCGGCAAGGGACTGACGGCCTCCAGCCTGGGGCGGCTTCTCACCCTTCGCGGGCTGCGGGTCACCATGCAGAAGCTGGACCCCTACCTCAACGTCGACCCCGGCACCATGAACCCGTTCCAGCACGGCGAGGTGTTCGTCACCGACGACGGCGCCGAGACCGACCTGGACATCGGCCACTACGAGCGGTTCCTGGACACCGAGCTGCACGGGTCCGCGAACGTCACCACCGGCCAGGTGTACTCCAACGTGATCGCCAAGGAGCGGCGCGGCGAGTACCTCGGCGACACCGTGCAGGTGATCCCGCACATCACCAACGAGATCAAGGACCGCATCCGCGGGATGGCGGACGACACCGAGGTCGACATCGTCATCACCGAGGTCGGCGGGACCGTCGGCGACATCGAGTCGCTGCCGTTCCTGGAGTCGGTGCGGCAGATCCGGCACGAGATCGGCCGCGACAACTGCTTCTTCCTGCACGTCTCGCTGCTGCCCTACATCGGGCCGTCCGGCGAGCTGAAGACCAAGCCGACGCAGCACTCCGTCGCCGCGCTGCGCTCCATCGGCATCCAGCCCGACGCGATCGTGTGCCGGTCCGACCGGCCGATCACCGACGGGCTCAAGCACAAGATCAGCCTGATGTGCGACGTGGACCGCGAGGCCGTGGTGTCCGCGGTCGACGCCGCGTCCATCTACGACATCCCGAAGGTGCTGCACGCCGAGGGCCTGGACGCCTACGTGGTGCGCCGGCTCGGGCTGCCGTTCCGGGACGTCGACTGGGGCGCCTGGGACCGGCTGCTGCGCCGCGTCCACAAGCCCGCCCGCGAGGTCACGATCGCGCTGGTCGGCAAGTACATCGACCTGCCCGACGCGTACCTGTCGGTGACCGAGGCGCTGCGCCACGGCGGCTTCGGCAACGACGCCAAGGTGCACATCCGCTGGGTGAAGAGCGACGACTGCGAGACGCCCGAGGGCGCCAAGCGGGAGCTGGACGGCGTGGACGGGGTGCTGATCCCCGGCGGGTTCGGCGTCCGCGGCATCGAGGGCAAGCTCGGCGCGATCCGGCACGCCCGCGAGAACCGCGTCCCGCTGCTCGGCATCTGCCTCGGCCTGCAGTGCATGGTCATCGAGGCGGCGCGCGACCTCGCCGGCCTCGCCGGCGCCGGCAGCGCCGAGTTCGACGCCGAGACCGCCCATCCGGTGGTCGCGACCATGGCCGACCAGGTCGACGTCGTCGCCGGCGAGCGCGACATGGGCGGCACCATGCGGCTCGGCCTCTACCCGGCCGACCTCGCCGACGGGTCCGTGGTGCGGGAGCTGTACGGGGAGGCGAAGGTCTCCGAGCGGCACCGGCACCGCTACGAGGTCAACAACGCCTACCGCGGCCGGCTGGAGGAGGCGGGGCTGCGGTTCTCCGGGCTGTCCCCGGACGGCCGGCTCGTCGAGTACGTCGAGCTGCCCCGCGAGGCCCACCCGTTCTTCGTCGGCACGCAGGCGCACCCGGAGTTCCGGTCCCGGCCGACCCGCCCGCACCCGCTGTTCACCGGCCTGGTCGCCGCGGCGATCGAGTACGCCGACGCCCGCGCGGCGGACGCGTCGGACGCGTCGTGAGCGCCGGCCCGGGGGCCGGCCCCGAGCTCGGCCCGGACGACGTCCGCGACCTGCCGGAGCGCTGGAAGGTCGTCGAGGAGTCGACCGCGTTCACCGGGCACGTGTTCAACGTCCGCCGCGACCGCGTCGAGATGCCGGCCGGACCCGCCGGCGGGATCGAGGTCGTCGGCCGCGACGTCATCGAGCACCTCGGCTCCGTCGGCGTCCTCGCCCTCGACGACCGCGACCGGGTGCTGATGCTCCGCCAGTACCGGCACCCCGTCGAGCGGCTGCTGTGGGAGACCCCCGCCGGGCTCCGCGACGTCGCGGGGGAGCCGCTGCACAAGCTCGCCGAGCGGGAGCTGCTGGAGGAGGCCGGGTACCGGGCCGCGCGCTGGGACACCCTCGCCGACGTGTTCCCCTCGTCGGGGATGTCGAACGAGCGCAGCCGGATCTTCCTCGCCCGCGACCTCGTCCAGGTGCCCGCCGAGGAGATCGACTTCGAGCGGGTGCACGAGGAGGCCGACATGCCGGTCGTGTGGGTGCCGCTGGACGAGGCCGTCCGCAAGGTCCTCGCGGGCGACGTGCACAACATGATCGCCTGCGTGGGGATCCTCGCGGTGCACGCGGCGCGCGCCGGCGGCTACCGCGACCTGCGCCCCGTCGACGCCCCGGAGGGCTGACACCGCCCGCCCACGCCACGGGAACGCCCCGCCGCCCGGTCCGGGACGGCGGGGCGTTCCCGTGTCCGGGCGCGCTTCGCCGCCGGCCGGGACGGCGCCGGTGCGGAATGCGACACGGCGGCACCGCAGACCCCTGCGCGGCGGGGCGGGAGGGGGCATGATGGGGCACGTCGCGACCCGCCTCGAGCCGACCCCGACCGAGCCGACCGACCGTCAGAAGAGGTGCCGCACTGTCCCCGAGCACGACCCGCCGGCCCGCCGAGCGGCCCCCCGCCCAAGACGCCCCGTCCACCCAGGACTCCGCGCCCGCTCAGGACGTCGCGCCTGCCGAGGACGTCGCGCCTGCCGAGGACGTCGCGCCTGCCGAGGACGTCGCGCCTGCCGAGGACGTCGCGCCAGCTGAGGGCGTCGCGTCAGCTGAGGACGTTGCGCTTGGCGAGGGCGTCGCGCCTGCCGAGGGCGTCGCGCCTGGTCAGGGTGCCGCATCCGCCGAGGACGCCGCGCCCGCTGAGGACGCCGCGCCTGCCGAGGGCGTCGCGCTTGGCGAGGGCGTCGCGCTTGGCGAGGGCGTCGCGCCTGGTCAGGGCGCCGCATCCGCTGAGGACGTCGCGGCCGTGCAGGGCACCGGATCCGCGCTTGAGGCGGTGGTGCGCACCTATCTGGGGCACCTGGCCGTCGAACGGGGCCTCGCCGCCAACACCCTGTCGTCCTACCGCCGCGACCTGCTCCGCTACGTCCGGGTGCAGGAGGGCCGGGGCCGCACCTCCATCGACGCCATCACCGAGGACGACGTCCGCGCGTTCCTCGTGGGCCTGCGGGAAGGCGATGAGGAACACCCGCCGCTGTCGGCGGGGTCGGCCGCGCGCGCACTCGTCGCCGTCCGCGGGCTGCACCGGTTCGCGCTGCGCGAGGGCCTCACGTCCGACGACCCCGCGCACGACGTCAAACCGCCGACCCCGCCGCGGCGGCTCCCCAAGGCCATCACGCTGGAGGAGGTCGAGCGGCTGCTCGCCGCGGCCGCCGGGCCGTCCGACGGCGACGCCGGCACCGCCCGCGGCCTGCGCGACCGCGCGCTGCTGGAACTGCTGTACGGGTCCGGCGCCCGGATCTCCGAGGCGGTCGGCCTCGACGTCGACGACCTCGACCTCGCCGACGGGTTCGCCCGCGTCGCCGGCAAGGGCGGCAAGGCCCGCGTCGTCCCGATCGGCGACTACGCGGCGCGGGCCGTCGACGCCTACCTCGTCCGCGCGCGCCCGGAACTCGCCGGGGCCGGACGCGGCGGCCCCGCGCTGTTCCTGAACGCCCGCGGCGGGCGGCTGTCGCGGCAGGGCGCCTGGATGGTGCTGCGCGCCGCCGCCGACCGGGCCCGGCTGACGCACGTGTCGCCGCACACGCTGCGGCACTCGTTCGCCACCCACCTGCTGGACGGCGGCGCCGACGTGCGCGTCGTCCAGGAATTGCTCGGACACGCCTCCGTGACGACCACACAGGTCTACACTCTGGTGACGGTCCAGTTGCTGCGCGAGGTGTACGCCACCTCGCACCCGCGCGCCCGGAGCTGAGCGTGCGGCCGCGCCCGCCGCGCACGCGGGGACGCACGGCCGCGGCGCCGCGACAAATCCCGACACTCGGCGCGCGTCGGCTTGAGACCCGGGGGACGGAGCCCTAGAGTCCCCGTTCTGGACGGCATTCCCGGCCGCCGGGGAGGGATCTGGTGACCAGCACGAACGGCGGGCATGGAGTCCTCTCCTCCGCCACCATAGAGACCGATCCGAGTCGGGCCCTCGGCCCGACTCAGCGACCCGTGCCCGTCTTTCCGGAGCCGGAACCGCTGGCCGAGCACGGGCCCGCCCGCATCGTCGCCGTCTGCAACCAGAAGGGCGGCGTCGGCAAGACGACCACGACGATCAACCTGGGCGCCGCGCTCGCCGAGTACGGCCGCCGGGTGCTGCTCGTCGACTTCGACCCGCAGGGCGCCCTGTCGGTCGGCCTCGGCAAGGGCGACCCGCGCCAGCTCGACATGACGATCCACAACCTGCTGCTCGAGCGCGACACCGAGTGGGAGGACGTCGTCCTGGAGACCGGCGTCGACGGCATGGACCTGCTGCCGAGCAACATCGACCTGTCCGGCGCCGAGGTCCAGCTCGTCCACGAGGTCGGCCGCGAGTACATCCTGCAGGGCGCGCTGAAGTCCGCCGTCCCGCACTACGACTACATCCTGATCGACTGCCAGCCGTCGCTCGGCCTGCTGACCGTGAACGCGCTGGCCGCCAGCGAGGGCGTGCTGATCCCGCTGGAGTGCGAGTACTTCGCGATGCGCGGCGTCGCGCTGCTGATGGAGACCATCGACAAGGTGCAGGGCCGGATCAACCCGGGCCTGGTGATCGACGGCGTGCTCGGCACCATGTACGACTCGCGGACCCTGCACACCCGCGAGGTCCTCGGCCGCATCGTCGAGGCCTTCGGCGACAAGGTCTTCCACACGGTCATCAACCGCACGGTACGGTTTCCTGACGCGACCGTCGCCGGGGAGCCGATCACGTACTTCGACCCGAACTCGATGGGCGCGAACGCATACCGGGGTCTGGCGCGGGAGGTGCTCGGAAGGTGGGCTCACGTCGGGTAAGGCTGCCCGGTGTCGATGAGATCTTCCGGCCCACCGCGCCGCCGCCCGGCCCCGCCCCCGGCACGTCCGGGCACCCGCCTGCAACCGGGCGCGCGCGCCCGGAGCACGCCGTGCCGGAGTACCCCGCCCCGGAGCGCGCGGGAGCGGAGCGCGCCGTGCCGGGCACCGGCCCGTCCCGGATCGCGGCGCCGGACGCCGGCCGCCGCCCCACCGGCCGCCAGCGCCACGACTCCAAGATCACCGTGTACATCTCCTCCGACGAGCTGCTCGCCCTCGAGCAGCTGAGGCTGCGGCTGCGCGCCGACCACGCCCTGCCGGTCGACCGGGGCCGGCTGGTCCGCGAGGCCGTCGCGGCGATGATCGGCGACTTCGACGCGCTCGGCGAGCACAGCACGCTCGTCCGGCGCCTGCGCGACACGTCCTGACCGCCACCCCTCGCACGGGAGGGACCCGCATGGCCCAGCCCCCCGACGATCCGCCCGAGCCGTTCCGCCCGCCGCCGCCGATCTACGCGCCGCCGCCCACCGGCGAGGGCGCGCCGCCTCCGCCGTACGCGCCCCCGCCACCGCCCGGTCCGCCCCCGGCCGGGGCCGCGCCGGGGGCCTACCCGCTGCCGGGCGCCGCCGAGCCGTACCCGCCGTCAGCGCGGCCGACCCGCCGCACACCGCTGATCATCGGAGCGGTCGCGGCCGCGTTCGTCCTCGTCCTGCTGGTCGCCGGCGCGGCCGTCTACCTGGCGACGCGCGGCGACGGCGGATACGACGGCGGGCCGGCCGACCTCCGGCAGCCGATGGTGCTCCAGCAGGTCGCCGCGGTCTCCCAGGCGCCCTGCGCCGCCGGGACGCTGCCGGAGGCGTCCGGGACGTCCTGCTACCGGCTCGCCGGGGGCGGCATGACCGTCCGCCGCGTCGAGCACATGAAGGCCGAGCCGCCGTCGGGCGGCGCCACGTTCTGGACGATCCAGATCGGCTTCACCAGGGCGGACGGGCAGGCGTTCGCCCGCCTCACCGGCATCGCGGCGCAGCAGCAGCCCAACGAGCCCGGACAGCGGATCGCGATGGTCGTCGGCGGGCAGGTGCTGTCGGCCCCGGCGGTCACCGGCGGTCCGATCACCGGCGGGACCCTGCAGATCAGCGGCGACTTCACCCGCGCCAAGGCCGAGGACCTCGTCGCCCGGATCATCGGGCGCCGCCCGTCCTGACGCCCGCGCCGCCCGCGTCTGGCGGACGGGCACCCGCACCCCGCCGGGCATGGGACGATGTGGCCGGTGAGCATGTTGCCGGGGAGCACGGGGCGGGCGGCGTCCTCCGCTACCGTGAGCGACGTGGACGAGACGGCGCCGGAGCACGGCGCGGAGCCGGAGCGGGAGGCGGCCGCCGGACGGACCGACGAGCAGGGCGCGGAGCAGGCCGGTGAGCAGGGCGGGGAGCAGGCCGGTGAGCAGGGCGGGGAGCAGGGCTTCCGCGTCCACCTCGACAACTTCGACGGCCCCTTCGACCTGCTGCTCGGGCTGATCTCCAAGCACAAGCTCGACATCACCGAGGTGTCCCTGCACAAGGTCACCGACGACTTCATCGCCCACATCCGCTCCTACGGCAAGGACTGGGACCTCGACCAGGCCAGCCACTTCCTGCTGGTCGCCGCGACCCTGCTGGATTTGAAGGCGGCGCGGCTGCTGCCGTCCGGCGAGGTCGACGACGAGGAGGACCTGGCCCTCCTGGAGGCCCGCGACCTGCTGTTCGCCCGGCTGCTGCAGTACCGCGCGTACAAGGAGGTCGCGCAGGTGCTCGCCGCCCGGATGGCCGACGCGGCGAAGCGGTTCCCGCGCATGGTGCCGATGGAGCCGAAGTTCGCCAACCTGCTGCCGGAGGTGCTGCTCGGCCTCGGGCCGGAGGAGTTCGCCCGGCTCGCCGCCAAGGCCCTCGCCCCGAAGGCGCCGCCGTCGGTGTCGGTCGAGCACATGTACCAGCCGAAGGCGAGCGTCAAGGAGCAGGCCGCGATCGTCGTGGAGAAGCTGCGGCGGCTCCGCCGGACCACGTTCCGCGTGCTGGCGTCCGACGCCGACGGCACCTACGAGGTCGTCGCGCGGTTCCTGGCGCTGCTGGAGCTGTACCGGGAGCGGGCCGTCACGTTCGAGCAGCTCGAGCCGCTCGGTGAGCTGCACGTCACGTGGACCGGCACCGACGAGGGCGACGTCGCGGTCGGCGACGACTACGAGGGCTCCCGCGAGGCCCGGGACGCGGCCGAGAAGGACGGGAAGGACGAGGACGACGATGACTGAGGGACCCGGCCCGGACGTGCCGGAGGAGCACCCGCCCCAGGACGGGCCCGCCGCCCCGCAGGCCGAGACGCCCGCCGAGCCGCCGGAGCAGGAGCCCGCCGAACCGCCGGTCGAGGCGCCCGAGGAGGCGCCGGACGCCGGCGGTGACGCGGGGCCGGGGCTGCGCGCGTCGATCGAGGCGATCCTGCTGGTGGTGGACGAGCCGGTCGCGGAGATCACGCTGGCGCAGCTGCTGGAGCGGCCGCGCGGCGAGGTCGCCGCGACGCTGCGGGAGCTGGCCGCGGAATACACCGAGCAGGGCCGGGGGTTCGACCTCAGGGAGGTCGCCGGCGGCTGGCGGTTCTACACCCGGGACGTGTGCGCCCCGGTGGTGGAGCGGTTCGTCACCGACGGCCAGCAGGCCCGGCTGACGCAGGCCGCGCTGGAGACCCTCGCGGTCGTCGCCTACCGGCAGCCGGTGAGCCGGGCGCGGGTGTCGGCGGTCCGCGGCGTCAACAGCGACGGCGTGATGCGGACGCTGACGCTGCGCGGCCTGATCGAGAACGCCGGCCAGGAACCGGAGACCGGCGCGCACCTGTACCGCACCACCGGGTACTTCCTGGAGCGGCTGGGGCTGCGCGACCTCGGCGAGCTGCCGGAGCTGGCCCCCTTCCTCCCCGACGACCTGCCAGAAGACATAGTTGAGGAATCGTGACTGACAACGAGGGCGTGCGGCTGCAGAAGGTGCTGGCCGAGGCCGGGATCGGCAGCCGCCGCCACTGCGAGGAGCTGATCGGCGAGGGCCGGGTGACCGTCGACGGCAAGCGGGTGTTCCGGTTCGGCGAGCGGGTCGACCCGCAGCGGGCCGTGATCCACGTCGACGGCAAGCGGGTCGAGACGCGCGCCGAGATGCGGTACTACATGATCAACAAGCCGCGCGGCGTGGTCAGCACGATGTCGGACGAGCGGGGCCGCAAGTCCCTGGAGGACTACGTGGACGTGCCGGAGCGGCTGTTCCACGTCGGCCGGCTCGACACCGACACCGAGGGCCTGATCCTGCTCACCAACGACGGTGAGCTCGCCCACCGGCTCACCCACCCGAGCTACGGGGTGTTCAAGACCTACCTCGCCGAGATCCACGGGCCGATCCCGCGCGATCTCGGCAAGCGGCTGCGCGCCGGGGTGACGCTGGACGACGGGCCCGCCAAGGCGGACCGGTTCCGGGTGTTCGACCAGATCGGCAAGCGCGTGCTGGTGGAGATCACCCTGCACGAGGGCCGCAAGCACATCGTGCGGCGGCTGCTGAAGGAAGTCGGGTTCCCGGTGCAGCAGCTGGCCCGCATAGAGTTCGGGCCGATCAAGCTCGGCCAGCTGAAGCCGGGCACGATGCGGGCGCTGACCGTGCAGGAGGTCGGCGAGCTGTACCAGGCGGTCGGGCTGTAGGCCCGGCGATCGGACGGGACGGAGAGGGAGCGACGTGGCGGTACGCGCGGTCCGCGGGGCGACGCAGGTGGACGCCGACGACCGGGGGGAGATCCTGGCGGCGACGACCGAGCTGGTGAGCGAGGTGATGAGCCGCAACGAGCTGACCACCGACGACGTGATCAGCGTGCTGTTCACGGCGACGCCGGACCTGACGGCGGAGTTCCCGGCGCTGGCGGCGCGCAAGCTCGGCTTCCAGGAGGTGCCGCTGATGTGCGCGAGTGAGATCGCGGTGCCGCACGCGCTGCCGCGGGTGATCCGGCTGATGGCGCACGTCGCGACGGACCGTCCGCGCGCGGAGGTCCAGCACGTGTACCTGCGCGGCGCGAAGGCGCTCCGGCTGGACATCGCGCAATAGCGCCCGAGCGCAGCGAGGCATGGGTAGGGCGCAGTAGCGCCCGAGCGCAGCGAGGCATGGGCAGGGCGCGGTAGCGCCCGAGCGCGGGCAGGGCGCAATAGCGCCCGAGCGCGGTAAGGCAGGGGATCGGCGCGGACGGCGCGGATCGGGGTGGACGGGGCGCAGTAGGGTGACGGGCGTGGACGAGGACGTGGTGGGCCGCATCGTCGTGGTCGGGACGGGCCTGATCGGCACGTCGATCGCGCTGGCGATGCGCGAGCGCGGCGCGGAGGTGCTGCTGACCGACCGGGACGCGGCGGCGCTCGCGCTGGCCGTGGAGCTGGGCGCGGGGGAGGCGCTGCCGGACGGGGCGTCCGCGGAGCCCGCGGACCTGGCGGTGCTGGCGGTGCCGCCCGCGGCGGTCGCGGTGACGCTGCTGGACGCGCAGAAGCGCGGCCTGGCGACCGCGTACACCGACGTGGCGAGCGTGAAGGCGCTGCCGCTGGCGCAGGCGGCGGAGCTGGGCTGCGACCTGTCGACGTTCGTCGCGGGGCATCCCCTCGCGGGCAGCGAGCGGTCGGGGCCGGGCGCGGCGCGTCCGGACCTGTTCCTCGGCCGCCCGTGGGCGCTGTGCGCGACGCCGGAGGCGGCGCCGGAGACGGTGGCCGCGGTGACGGCGCTGGCGAAGGCGTGCGGCGCGATGCCGGTGGAGGTGGACGCCGCGGAGCACGACCGGGCGGTGGCGCTGGTGTCGCACGGCCCGCACGTGGTGTCGGCGGCGGTCGCGGCGCGGCTGACGGGCGCCGACGAGACCGCGCTGGGCCTGTCGGGGCAGGGCGTCCGGGACGTGACGCGGATCGCGGCGAGCGACCCGCGGCTGTGGATCGGGATCCTGTCGGCGAACGCCGAGCCGGTCGCGGACGTGCTGGAGGCGGTCGCGACGGACCTGGCGGTCGCGGCGTCGCTGCTGCGCGACGGCAGCGAGGGCGCGGCGGCGCACGTCGCGGACCTGCTGCTGCGCGGGAACGCGGGCCGGTCCCGGATCCCGGGCAAGCACGGCGGCGGCCAGTCGGCGTACGCGACGGTGCAGGTGGTCATCCCGGACCGGCCGGGCGAGCTGGCGATGATCTTCCAGGCGGCGGGGATCGCCGGCGTGAACATCGAGGACGTGACGATCGAGCATTCGCCGGGCCGCCCGCTGGGCGTGCTGGAGCTGGCGGTGGTGCCGGAGGCGGCGGACCGGCTCGCCGCCGAGCTGCGCTCCCGCGGCTGGTCGGTCCCCGGCCGGTAGCCCGGGACCTCGCGCCGCCCGGCCGGTGCGAGGCCGGCGGCCGGCCTCGGGACCTCGCGGCGGGCCGCGGTGGTGGGCGCGGGCCGGTAGCCTGAAGCGCTGGGCCCCGCGAGGGAAGCGCTCGCGTTCCGCCGCCCGCCCCGCCCGCCGCCCGCCCGTGCCGGCGGGCGCTTCGATGCCGACGAAAGGGAGCGATCGTGCCGCTCGTCATCGCCATGGACGGACCCTCCGGTTCGGGCAAGTCCAGCGCGTCCAAGGGCGTCGCCCGCGCGCTCGGCCTGCGCTACCTCGAC
Organism: Actinomadura sp. NPDC048394; assembly: GCF_040651755.1. NCBI lineage: Bacteria > Bacillati > Actinomycetota > Actinomycetes > Streptosporangiales > Thermomonosporaceae > Actinomadura > Actinomadura sp. NPDC048394. The sequence goes on from NZ_JBEZJL010000001.1 coordinate 26,777, forward strand.
ACCGGCGCGATGTACCGCGCGATGACGTGGTGGATGCTGCGCAGCGGCGTCCCGGTCGAGGACGCGGACGCGGTCGCGGCCCGCGCGCAGGACCCGGTGATCGTGTCCGGCACCGACCCGGACGCCCCGTCGATCAGCGTGGACGGGCGGGACGTGTCGGAGCCGATCCGCACCCGCGAGGTGACGAACGCGGTCAGCGCGGTCAGCGCGGTCCCGGCCGTCCGGGCGCGGCTGGTGGAGCTGCAGCGTGAGATCATGGCGGGCGGGGGCATCGTGGTCGAGGGGCGCGACATCGGCACGGTCGTCGCGCCGGACGCGCCCGTCAAGGTGTACCTCACCGCCAGCGAGGAGGTGCGGGCGGCCCGCCGCGCGAAGGACCTGGCGGCGGACCCGGGCGCGTCGGTGACCGTCACGCAGGCGGAGCAGGCGCGCCGCGACCGGCTGGACTCCACCCGGAAGGCGTCGCCGCTGGCGAAGGCGGCGGACGCGCACGAGATCGACTCGACGGAGCTGGGCCTCGCCGAGGTCATCGAGGCGGTCGTCCGCCTCGCCAAAGAGCATGAGTGAGCGGGCGGCCTGACGGCCCCTGTGGGGATATGACTGTGAGCGATTACGAGATCGAGACCGCGGACGTCGTCGAGGACGTCGCCGCCGACGCCGGCCCGGCGCCGGTGGTGGCGGTGGTGGGGCGGCCCAACGTCGGCAAGTCGACGCTGGTGAACCGGATCCTGGGGCGCCGCGAGGCCGTCGTGGAGGACGTGCCGGGGGTGACCCGGGACCGGGTCGCCTACGACGCGACGTGGTCGGGGCGGCGGTTCACCGTCGTCGACACCGGCGGCTGGCTGCCGGACGCGGCCGGGCTGGCCGCGGCGATCGCCGAGCAGGCGCGCCTCGCGGTCGACCTGGCCGACGTGGTGATGTTCGTGGTGGACGCGACGGTGGGCGCCACGGACGTCGACGAGGCCGTGGTGGAGATCCTGCGCCGGTCCGGCAAGCCGGTGGTGCTGGTGGCCAACAAGGTCGACGACGCGGGCACCGAGGCGGACGCGGCGATGCTGTGGTCGCTCGGCATCGGGGAGCCGCATCCGGTGTCGGCGCTGCACGGCCGGGGCAGCGGGGACCTGCTGGACGCGGTGCTGGAGGCGCTGCCGGCGGAGGCGCCGCGCGAGACGTTCGGGGAGCAGGGCGGGCCGACCCGGATCGCGCTGCTGGGCCGTCCGAACGTCGGCAAGTCGAGCCTGTTGAACCGGCTGGCGGGGGAGAACCGGGCCGTGGTGGACGCGGTGGCCGGCACGACCCGCGACCCGGTCGACGAGCTGATCGAGCTGGGCGGCCGGACGTTCCGGTTCATCGACACGGCCGGGATCCGGCGGCGGCACCGGGAGAACCAGGGCGCCGACTTCTACGCGACGCTGCGCACGCAGTCGGCGCTGGAGCGCGCCGAGGTCGCGGTGGTGCTGGTGGACGCGGACGAGCCGCTCGCCGAGCAGGACCTGCGGATCGTGTCGATGGTGATCGACTCGGGCCGGGCGCTGGTCATCGCGTACAACAAGTGGGACCTGCTGGACGAGGAGCGCCGCCACTACCTGGAGCGCGAGATCGACCGGCAGCTGCACAACGCGCGGTGGGCGCCGCGGGTGAACATCTCGGCGAAGACGGGTCGGCACATGGACCGGTTCGTCCCGGCGATCGACACGGCGCTGGACGGCTGGAACACCCGCGTCCCGACGTCGAAGCTGAACCAGTTCTTCGCCGACCTGGTGAACTCGCATCCGCACCCGGTGCGCGGCGGCAAGCAGCCGCGGGTGCTGTTCGCGACGCAGGCGGGGGTGCGGCCGCCGCGGTTCGTGCTGTTCACGTCGGGGTTCCTCGAGGAGGGGTACCGGCGGTTCATCGAGCGCCGGCTGCGCGAGGAGTTCGGGTTCGCCGGGACGCCGCTGGACATCGCGATGAAGATCCGCGAGAAGCGCGGCAAGGCGCGCAAGTAGCCGGATTTTCCGCCGCGCGGCCCGCCGGGGATCTTTCCCCGGCGGGCCGCGGCATGTCAGGATGCATCCTGCGGGCCGCGGGTAAGTCTTCCATTACTCGTTGATTCCGCAACGAAAGCGTGTTCTAGTCTGGGTGAGCGGTTCTCCCGGACGTTCATGGCGCGGTCGAGGGGTGCGACGTGAAGCTCTTGCTGCTCATTGCCGTTGCGGTCGCCTGCGTGGCGGCCAGCTTCGTCTGGCGCGAGCCGTGGATCGGCGGTGTCGGCCTGCTCGTCGCGTTCGTCGCGATGTTCACCGACCGCGACGACGTGAAGCTGGACGACGAGAAGGGCAGCTACGAGACCACCAAGTCCGTCCGGAACATGCGCAGCCGGAACCGCTGACGGGCGTCCGGAGCCGGCCGCCGGCGCCGGCTCCGCGCGGGACCACGCGCGCGGAGCCGGCACCGGCGGCCGGGCCGCTACCGCTGGCGGCCGGGCGGCTACCGCTCGACGCCGCCCTGCTCGCCCGCGACGCGCGGCTCGCCCGCGACCCGCTGGTCGCCCGGCGGGCGCGGACCGGGCAGGCCGGGCTCGGCCGGCTGCCCCGGCCCGGCGTTCTCGCGCGCGTAGCGTCCGAACACCAGCGGCTGCGTGGTGCCGGAGGCGTCCCGCTCCGGCTCGTCCGGCGGCAGCGCCTCGCGGACGCCGACCACCGCGAACCGGCCGAGGGCGAGCGCGGCGAAGAACACGATGACGGTGCCGAGCCCGGCGAAGCCGGACAGCTGCTCGGCGAGGTGCCGGCCGTTGCCGGTGCCGAGCGGCGCGCCGACGCCCGGCACGTCCCACAGCGTGGCGAGCGGCCCGCCCACCACGAACCAGGCACCGCCGAGGACGCCCAGCCACGCGCCGAGCATCGCGACCGCGCGGTGCGCGCTGAACAGCACGACCAGCCCGCCCAGCACGGCGGCGGCCGCCGGGGCGATGCTGAGCTCGAGCCGGTCGGTGTTGTAGACCCAGGTGTCGTCGGGGGCGAACCCGAAGTCGAAGTAGGGGCCGGCGAAGGGGAGCAGGCCGCCCCAGAGGCCCAGCAGCACCAGCAGGATCCCGCTGAACCCGCCCCTGCTGCGCGGTACTCGCATGGTCCCAGTCATGATCATTCCTCCTGACCGGGCGACGTGGTTTCAGTTTTGCACCCCCTTTACCCGCGCCGCCCGCCTCCACACCGCCCTTTCAGGCGACGGTCACCCCGCCCTTTCAGGCGACGGTGCGGGCCTGCTGCTCGGGGCGCTCGGCGTCGATGTGCCAGCTGATCACGCGGACCGGGCGGATCCGGATCAGGTCGTCGCTGAAGAACCCCTTGCCGATGTGCATCTCGCCCTTGACCGGCTCCGCCGTGCCGCGGATCTCCACGCCGCGGCCCCAGCCGGGCCGCACCGCGTCCGGGTCGTCGGGCGCCGTCTTGTCGTCCACGAGGAACGACACGTGCGGGTCCGCGAGGACGTTGCGGTACTTGCGGCTGGCGGCGTTGGCCGGGCCGCCGATGTCGATCGTCCCGTCGGGGTTCAGCCGGAACCCGACGGGACGCACCTGCGGCCCGCCGTCCGGGCCGATCGTGGACAGCCGCCCGAGGTCCTGGCCGGCCAGGTAGGCGCGCTCCGCGGGGGTGAAAGGGTCGCTCATCGTCGCTCTCCGATCGTCGGTGGTGCTCACGGAGCCGACGCTAGGACCTCAACCGCGATTCAGGTCAACCGGCGCTCTTCAGGTCCGGGGAGGCGCCGGCGGGGGCGGTGGCGAGGCGGCCGTCGAGGGCGTCGCGGACGAACCGGCCGAGCTCGGCGACCGCCGCGCGGGACTCGGGCAGGAGCGGGCCGAACATCTGGAAGACGTGGATCTGCCGGTCCCACACCTGCAGCGTCGCGGGCACGCCGGCCTCGGCGAGCCGCCGCGCCATCAGCTCGGAGTCGCAGTACAGCAGTTCGGTGGAGCCCGCCGTCAGCAGGACGGGCGGCAGCCCGGCCAGGTCGGCGCGGACGGGGGAGACCGCCGGGTCCTTGAGGTCGAGGTGGCCGAGGAAGGCCTCGACCAGCTTCTCCAGCAGCACGCCCGGGTCGGACGGGTCGAGGCCCATGTTGGCGTGCGCGAGCTTGTCGGTCAGGTCCATGTCGAGCATGGGGGACAGCGCGACGAGCGCCGCCGGCATCGGCAGCCCCTCGGCGCGGGCGCGCAGCGCGGTGGCGAACGTGAGGTGCCCGCCCGCCGAGTCGCCCATGATCACGATCTTGGCGGGGTCGACGCCGCGGTCGTCCAGCAGCCACCGGTAGGCGGCGAGGCAGTCCTCGACCTCCCGCTCGAACGGGACGGCGGGGATCATCCGGTAGTCGACCGACAGCGCGGGCACGCCGGCGGCGGCGCTGAACGAGGCGATCATCCGGCGGTGGGTGTTGAGGCCGCAGCAGACCCAGCCGCCGCCGTGCAGGTAGAGGATCACCCGGTCGCGGGCGGACGACGCGCCGGGCCCGCGCACCCATTCCGCGCCGAACCCGTCGAAGCGGACCTTCTCCGTGCGGACGCGCCGCGGCGCCGGCGCCCGCGCGGCGAGCCGGTCGAGGGCCGCCGCGCGCCGCAGCGCGCGGTCGTCGAACGGGAGCGCGGCGGCCTTGGCGAGCCGGGGGCGCAGGAAGCGGCGGATGCCCGCCGAGACGGCGCGGGACCGCAGGCTCGCGGTCCCGTGGCGTTCGATGACCAGGGTCGTCGGGCGTGGCTGCGTCACCGGGTCCTCCTCGCGACGGGGATGTAAGTAGATGGTGACATCCGGCCGCCGCCCTCCCGAAGCCGGGGGGCGATGAGCCGTTGCTGTGGCAAATGCCAGAGAGAAGACCGTGAGACGCTTGCAATGTCTGGCTATTTGCCCAGATGCGGGTCGAATCTGCGAGGGCTACCATCGTCCCTCGTGACGACGTTCAGGATCAGTGAGGCGGCCGCGCTGCTCGGGGTCAGCGCCGACACCGTCCGGCGCTGGGTCGACGGCGGGCGGCTGCCGGCCGAGCGCGACGAGCACGGCCACCGGCGGGTGCCGGGCGCCGAGCTGGCCGCCTTCGTGCGCGACCAGGCGCGCGGCGGCGCGGCGCCCGAGCAGGGCGAGCGGTTCTCCTCGGCGCGCAACCGGCTGCGCGGGATCGTCACCGAGGTCGTCCGGGACGGCGTGATGGCCCAGGTGGAGATCCAGGCGGGCCCGTTCCGGGTCGTGTCGCTGATGAGCCGCGAGGCGGCCGACGAGCTCGGCCTGCGGGTCGGCGTGGTCGCCGAGGCCGTGGTGAAGTCGACGAACGTCGTCGTCGAGGTGTCCGACCCGGGCTGATCGCACCCGGCGCACCCCCCTTGAGGAGAGACATGTTCAAGCGCACATCGGCGGCCGTGCTCGCGGCGTCCCTGGCACTGGCGGCGGCGGGCTGCGGCGACACCGGCGACGACACGTCCTCGGGCGGCGGCGGGTCCAAGACCCTCACCGTGTTCGCGGCGGCCTCCCTCACCGAGACCTTCACCGCGCTCGGCAAGACCTTCGAGGCCGCGCATCCGGGGGTGAAGGTCCGGTTCAACTTCGGCGGCAGCGACAGCCTCGCCCAAGGCATCACGCAGGGCGCCCCGGCGGACGTGTTCGCCTCCGCCAGCCCGGCGACCATGAAGACCGTCACCGACGCCGGGGACGCCGACGGGACGCCTCAGGTGTTCACCCGCAACCGGCTGGTCATCGCCGTCCCGCCGAAGGACCCCGGCAAGGTCGCCGAGCTGGCGGACCTGGCGCGGTCCGGGCTGAAGGTCGTGCTGTGCGCGCCGGCGGTGCCGTGCGGCGCGGCGGCGAAGAAGGCGCTCGCGGCGGCGAACGTCAAGGTCAAGCCCGCGTCCGAGGAGAGCGACGTCAAGGCCGTGCTGACCAAGGTGAGCCTCGACGAGGCCGACGCCGGGCTCGTCTACCGCACCGACGCCAAGGCCGCGGCCGGCAAGGTGAAGGCCATCGAGTTCCCCGAGTCGGCGAAGGCGGTCAACGACTACCCGATCGTCGAGGTGAGGAAGGCGCCGCAGGGCGCGCTCGCCAAGCAGTTCATCCAGCTCGTCCTCGGGGCGCAGGGCCGGTCCGTGCTCACCGGGGCGGGCTTCGAGGCGCCGTGAGCCGGACCGGACGGCCGCCCTGGTTCCTGCTGCTGCCCGCGCTGGCCGGGCTGGCGTTCCTGGTGCTGCCGCTGGCCGGGCTGCTCGCCCGCGCGCCGTGGTCCACCCTCGGCACCCGGCTCGGCCAGGGCCAGGTGCTGGAGGCGCTGCGGCTGTCGCTGCTGACCGCGACGATCAGCACCGGCGTGTGCCTGCTGCTCGGCGTGCCGCTGGCCTGGGTGCTGGCGCGGGCGTCGTTCCCCGGCCTGCGGCTCGTCCGGGCGCTGGTCACGGTGCCGCTGGTGCTGCCGCCGGTCGTCGGCGGCGTGGCGCTGCTGCTGGCGCTCGGCCGCCGCGGGCTGGTCGGCGAGTGGCTGGACGCGGCGTTCGGGATCACGCTGCCGTTCACCACCGCCGGGGTGGTGCTCGCCGAGACCTTCGTCGCGATGCCGTTCCTGGTGATCAGCGTGGAGGGCGCGCTGCGCGCGGCCGACCTGCGCTACGAGGAGGCCGCCGCCACCCTCGGCGCGGGCCGCTGGACGATCTTCCGCCGGGTCACGCTGCCGCTGGTGGCGCCCGGCGTCGCGGCCGGCGCGGTGCTGTGCTGGGCGCGGGCCCTCGGCGAGTTCGGCGCGACGATCACCTTCGCGGGCAACTTCCCGGGCCGGACGCAGACGATGCCGCTCGCGGTGTACCTCGCGCTGCAGAACGACCCGCAGGCCGCGATCGTCCTGAGCCTGGTGCTGCTCGCGGTGTCGGTGGCCGTGCTGGCGGCGCTGCGCGACCGCTGGGTGGACACGTGACCCGGGCCGGCGGGGCCCCGGACGGCGGCGCGAAGGGGCTGGACGCGCGGCTCGTCGTGCGGCGGGCGGCGTTCGAGCTGGACCTCGCGCTCGCCGCCGAGCCAGGCGAGGTCGTGGCGCTGCTCGGGCCGAACGGCGCGGGCAAGAGCACCGCGCTGCGCGCGCTCGCCGGGCTCGTCGCGATGCCGGACGGCCACATCCGGCTGGACGGGACGGACCTGCGCCCGCTGCCCGCCGAGCGCCGCGGCGTCGGCATGGTGTTCCAGGACTACCTGCTGTTCCCGCACCTCAGCGTCCTGGAGAACGTCGCGTTCGGGCCGCGCTGCCAGGGCGCCGGGCGCCGTGCCGCGCGCCGCCGCGCCGCGGAGTGGCTGGAGCGGGTGGGGCTCGCCGAGTACGCGTCCGCGCGCCCCCGGGCGCTGTCGGGCGGGCAGGCGCAGCGGGTCGCGCTGGCGCGCGCGCTGGCGGTCGAGCCGGGCCTGCTGCTGCTGGACGAGCCGCTCGCCGCGCTCGACGCGCACACCCGGCTGGAGATCCGCGCCGCGCTGCGCCGGCATCTGGCCGGGTTCGAGGGCGCCGCCGTGCTCGTCACCCACGACCCGCTGGACGCGATGGTGCTGGCGGACCGGATCGTCGTGGTGGAGGACGGCCGTCTGGTCCAGGAGGGCACGCCCGCGGAGGTGGCCCGGCGGCCGCGCACGGACTACGTCGCGAGGCTCGTCGGGCTGAACCTGTACCGGGGGTCGGCCGAGGGGGGCACCGTAGTCATCGGCGGCACCGAAGGCGAGCACACGCTGGACACAGTCGACTCGCTTCGGGGTGAGGTCTTCCTGGCCTTCGCGCCATCGTCGGTCGCGCTGTACCGCACTCGCCCCGACGGCAGCCCGCGCAACCTGTGGCGTGCGCGTGTCGCCGCCGTCGAACGGCATGGAGACCGGGTGCGGGTGCGGTTGTCCGGGCCGCCATTCGACGCCGTCGCGGACATCACTCCGGCCTCCGTCGCGGAACTGGATTTGTCCGAGGGCAGCACGATTTGGGCGGCCGTGAAGGCCACCGAAACCCACGTTTACCCAGCTTGAGCGGGTCGAAGCCGAGGGCGGCGGCGCGCCGCCGTCGGCGCCCGTGCTTCAGTGATATCAATCACAAAACTGCGCGGGAAGGCCCAGAAGGCGACGGGATTGGTCCAGACCAAATGGCAAAAACGTCGGGTCTTGTTCATCATGCAAACATCCTGCGAACAGCTGAAGGAGTTGCCCGTGTCCAACCAGGTCCCCGGCCTCGACCAGGCCCCTACCGGCCACACCGAACTCGTGGAGTGGGTACGCGGGATCGCCGAGCTGACCAAGCCCGACCGCGTCGAGTGGTGCGACGGCTCGGACGAAGAGTGGGAGCGCCTGACCGGTCTCCTCGTCGAGCAGGGCACCCTCACGCGCCTCGACCCGGCCAAACGGCCCAACAGCTTCCACGCCGCCTCCGACCCCACCGACGTGGCCCGGGTCGAGGACCGGACCTTCATCTGCTCCGAGAAGGAGGAGGACGCGGGCCCGACCAACAACTGGGTCGCGCCGGCCGAGATGAGGCGGACCCTCGGCGGGCTCTTCGACGGCTGCATGAAGGGCCGCACCATGTACGTGGTGCCGTTCTGCATGGGCCCGCTCGGCGGCACCATCTCCCAGCTCGGCGTCGAGATCACCGACTCGGCCTACGTCGCGGTCTCGATGAAGATCATGACGCGGATGGGCACGGGCGCCCTGCGGCTGATCGAGGAGCGCGGCGGCTACGTCAAGGCGGTCCACTCGGTGGGCGCGCCGCTGGAGCCGGGGCAGGCCGACGTCAAGTGGCCGTGCAACTCCACCAAGTACATCACCCACTTCCCCGAGACCCGGGAGATCTGGTCGTACGGGTCCGGCTACGGCGGCAACGCCCTGCTGGGCAAGAAGTGCTACGCGCTGCGCATCGCCTCGACGATGGCGCGCGACGAGGGCTGGATGGCCGAGCACATGCTCGTCCTCAAGCTCACCCCGCCGGAGGGCGAGACCCGGTACGTCGCCGCCGCGTTCCCGTCGGCGTGCGGCAAGACCAACCTCGCCATGCTCGAGCCGACCATCCCGGGCTGGAAGGTCGAGACGATCGGCGACGACATCGCCTGGATGCGGTTCGGTGACGACGGCCGGCTCTACGCCATCAACCCCGAGGCCGGCTTCTTCGGCGTCGCGCCCGGGACCGGCGAGAGCACCAACGCCAACGCGGTGAAGACGCTGTGGGGCAACAGCATCTTCACCAACGTCGCGCTCACCGACGACGGCGACGTGTGGTGGGAGGGCCTCACCGACGAGCCGCCCGCGCACCTGACCGACTGGAAGGGCAACGACTGGACGCCCGCGTCCGAGACGCCCGCCGCGCACCCGAACGCCCGCTTCACCACCCCGGCCGGGCAGTGCCCGATCGCGGCGGACGAGTGGGAGGACCCGAAGGGCGTGCCGATCTCGGCGATCCTGTTCGGCGGCCGCCGCGCGTCCGCGGTGCCGCTGGTCACCGAGTCCTTCGACTGGCAGCAGGGCGTGTTCCTCGGCGCGAACATCGCGTCCGAGAAGACCGCCGCCGCCGAGGGCACGGTCGGCGAGCTGCGCCGCGACCCGTTCGCGATGCTGCCGTTCTGCGGCTACAACATGGGCGACTACTTCGGCCACTGGCTGGAGATCGGCAAGGCCACCGACGCCGAGAAGCTGCCGCGGATCTACTACGTCAACTGGTTCCGCAAGAACGCCGACGGCAGGTTCATCTGGCCCGGCTTCGGCGAGAACAGCCGGGTGCTGAAGTGGATCGTCGAGCGGCTGAACGGCAAGGCCGACGCCGCCAAGTCCCCGATCGGGCACCTGCCGACCAAGGAGGCCCTCGACACCGACGGCCTGCAGATCGACGACGCCGACCTGGAGACGCTGCTGTCGGTCGACAGCGAGGTGTGGAAGCAGGAGGCCGCCCTCGTGCCGGAGTTCTTCGAGAAGTTCGGCGACCACATGCCGAAGGCGCTGTGGGACGAGTACCACGACCTGGTGCGCCGCCTGGAGGCCTGATCCGCGCCGCCCGTCCCGCCGATCGCGCGGGACGGGCCCGATCCGCCCCCGTCCGCGCCCGTTCGCTGAGATCCTTCGGCGAGCGGGCGCGACCTTCAGGGGAATCGGAGCGGAACATGTGGCATGACCTGTTCGGGATGGGCGTCCCGGTGGCCGACAAGGTGATCCGGTCGGCGGCGGTGTTCCTGGTGGTCATCGTGCTGCTGCGGGTCGCCGGGAAGCGGGAGCTGGCGCAGCTCAACGGCTTCGACTTCGTGGTCATGCTGCTGCTGTCGAACGTCGTGCAGAACGCGGTCATCGGCCCGGACGACTCGCTGACCGGGGGAGTGCTCGGCGCCGTGGTGCTGCTGGCGCTGAACGCCGCGCTGGTCCGCGCGGCGCTGTTCCTGCCGTGGCTGGCCGGGCTGGTGCACGGCCGGGCGAGCGTCCTCGCGCGGGACGGCGCGTACCGGCGGCGGACGCTGCTGCGGCTCGGGCTGCGGCCCGGCGACGTCGACGAGGCGATCCAGGAGCAGGGCGGCGACGACGTCGCCGACACCCGGCTGGTCACCCTCGAGCCGGGCGGCGCGGTCGTGGTCCGGCTGCGGGAGGAGGAGCAGTCCGCCACCGCCCGGGACGTCGCGGACCTGCGCGCTCGGCTGGAGCGCATCGAACGGCACCTGGAGCGGCTCGCCGGGCAGCGCTGACCACGCGGCGCTGACTGCGCAGGGACTTTGCCCATTTTGGAACGGTTGTTGGCGGTTTTGTCGGTGCGGGTGGGCTGCAATGGGGGGAAGTCCACCGCCCCGGGGGAGGCCGCGATGTTCGACCTGATGACGCGCCACTGGTGGGTGCTCGCGCTGCGCGGCGCGTTCGCGATCCTGTTCGGCGTGGTCGCGTGGGTGTGGCCGCACATCACGCTCTGGGTCCTGGTCGTGCTGTTCGGCGCGTACGCGCTGGTGGACGGCGTGACCGCGGTGGCGCAGGCGGTCCGCGGCACGACCGGCGGGCCGCGCGGGCTGCTCGCGGTGTCCGGCGCCGCCGGCATCGTGCTCGGCATCGTCGCGATGGCCTGGCCGGGCGTCACCGCGCTCGCGCTGCTGATGCTGATCGCCGCGTGGGCGGTCGTCACCGGGGTGCTGGAGATCGTCGCCGCGGTGTCGCTGCGCCGGGAGCTGCGCGGCGAGTGGATGTACGCGGTGACCGGCGCGATCTCGATCGTGTTCGGGATCCTGCTGTTCGCCTGGCCGGTGTCGGGCGCGCTCGCCGTCGTCTGGCTGATCGGCCTGTTCGCGATCCTGTTCGGCGCCGCGCTGGTCGGCGCGGCGCTCCGGCTGCGCGGCCTCGGCAAGAGGGCCGAGGGGCGCGGCGCCGGGATGGGCGCGGCGAGCCCGCACTGGCGCTGACCGCCCGGTAACCTCAAGTCCGGTTGAGGTCGCATAGGATGCGCGGCATGACGCGCCTCGAGCACCGCAAGCACGAACTGACCGTCGGGCAGCTCGCCGAGCGCAGCGGCGTGGCCGTCTCGGCGCTGCACTTCTACGAGGCCAAAGGCCTGATCAGCAGCCGCCGCACGGCCGGGAACCAGCGCCGCTTCAGCCGCGACACGCTGCGCCGCGTCTCGTTCATCAAGGTCTCGCAGCGGGTCGGCATCCCGCTCGCCGACATCCGGGACGCCCTCGCCACGCTGCCCGAGGAGCGCACGCCGACCGTCGCGGACTGGGCGCGGCTGTCCGATCTGTGGCGCGCCGACCTCGACGCCCGCATCCGGCAGCTGGAGCGGCTGCGCGACGACCTGACCGAGTGCATCGGCTGCGGCTGCCTGTCGATCAGCAAGTGCGCGCTCGCCAACCCCTACGACCGGCTCGGCGACGAGGGGCCCGGCCCGCGCCGCCTGCTCGTCGACGCCCGCCCGGAGCCCGCCCGGACGGCCCCGGGCGACGGCGTCGCGGCCGAGGACGACTGCGACCCGGCGTCCTGCGCCGCCCGCTCCTGACCCCGGGCTCCTGATCCCGGTCCTGACCCGGGCTCCTGACCTCGGTCCTGAGCCCGGGCTCCTGTCCCCTGGCTCCTGAGAGCGGGCGCTCGCCCGTGGCCGGAACCGGCCGGTGCCGGACCGGTCAGGAGTCGACCGGACGCGGCTCCCTGCTGTGCGGGTCGATGCGCCGCGGCGCCGGCTCCCGGCCGGCCGGCTGCGTCGGCGCCGGACGGGCGGCGACCTGCTCGATCGGCAGCTCGACCGGCTCGTCCCCGAGCTCGAACTCCTCGCCGTGGTGCCACAGCGTGATGGCCGGGCCGTCCAGCAGCTCGTAGGTGGCCGACTCCCCGGTCACCTCGACCCGCACCCGGCTGCCCCGGTACCGCATCCGGAACGCCAGCCGGCTGATGCCGCCCGGCAGCCGCGGCGCGAACCGCAGCCGCCCGCCGCCCGCCCGCATCCCGCCGAACCCGGCGACGAGCCCGCTCCACGCACCCGCCATCGACGCCACGTGCAGCCCGTCGCGGGTGTTGCGGTTCAGGTCGTGCAGGTCCATCAGCGAGGTCTCGCCGAGGTAGTCGTGCGCCAGCTCCAGATGCCCGACCTCGGCCGCCACCACCGCCTGCGTCTGCGCCGACAGCGACGAGTCCCGCACCGTCAGGCCCTCGTAGTACTCGAAGTTGCGGGCCTTCTGCTCGTCGGTGAACTCCTCCCCGCACAGGTGCAGGGCCAGCACCAGGTCCGCCTGCTTCACCACCTGCTTGCGGTACAGGTCGAAGTACGGGAAGTTCAGCAGCAGCGGGTAGTGGTCCGGCTTGGTCGACGCGAAGTCCCAGCGGGCGTGGTTGGTGAAGTTCTCGCTCTGCGGATGGACGCCCAGCCGCTCGTCGTAGGGGATCACCATCGCCGACGCCGCGTCCCGCCACGACGCGGCCTCCTCGGCGTCCACGCCGAGCCGGTCGCACATGTCCGGATGGCGCATCGCCGTCTCCGCCGCCTCCAGCAGGTTCCGGCGCGCCATCAGGTTGGTGTAGACGTTGTTGTCCACGACCGCGCTGTACTCGTCCGGGCCGGTGACGCCGTCGATGCGGAACACCCCGCCGACGTCGTGGTGGCCGAGGCTGCGCCACAGCCGCGCCGTCTGCACCAGGATCTCCAGCCCGATCTCCCGCTCGAACCGCTCGTCCTGCGTGGCGTCCACGTACCGGACGACGGCGTCGGAGATGTCGGCGTTGATGTGGAACGCCGCGGTCCCGGCGGGCCAGTAGCCGGAGCATTCGTGGCCGCGGATCGTCCGCCACGGGAACGCGGCGCCGGTCAGCCCGAGCTGGGCGGCCCGCTCGCACGCCAGCGGCAGCGTCATGTGCCGCCAGGCGAGCGCGTCGGCGGCCGCGTCGGGCGCGGTGTAGGTCAGCACCGGCAGCACGAACGTCTCGGTGTCCCAGAACGTGTGCCCGTCGTAGCCCGGGCCCGTCAGCCCCTTCGCCGGGATCATGCGCCGTTCGGCGCGCGCGCCCGCCTGCAGCGTGTGGAACAGCCCGAACCGGACCGCCTGCTGGATCTCGGCGTCCCCGTCGACCTCCACGTCCGCGCCGCACCAGAAGTCGTCCAGGAAGTGCCGCTGCTCGGCCAGCAGCCCGTCCCAGCCGGTCTGCCGCGCGCCCGCCAGCGCCCCGACCACCTGGTCGTGCAGCGCCGGCCGGGACCGCTGGCTCGACCACCCGTACGCCAGGTACTTGATGATCCGCAGCCGCTGCCCCGGCTCCAGCCGCGTCGCGACCGTCAGCCGGCCCACGTCCGGCGAGCTCTCGGTCTCCACCGCCATCGACTCGGGGCCCTCGATGTGGTGCGACATGCCCGCCGCCATCCGCAGCCCGCTCTGCCGCGTCCGGTGCAGCAGCAGCACCTTCGTGCCGTTGGCGACGTGCTCCTCGCTGATCAGCGGATGGTCGAGGATCGCCGACGCCCGCGGGTCCTTGTCGCCGTCCGGCAGCGCCTCGTTGGCGACCAGCTCCGACTGCGCGACCACCCGCATGGACTGGTGCACCGGCTCCACGTCGTAGCAGATCGCCGCGACCGCCCGCTGCGTCAGCGACACCATCCGCGTGGACGTCACCCGGATGCGCTGGTCGGCGGGCGATGTCCACTCCACGTGCCGGGTGAGGGTGCCCGCCCGCATGTCCAGGATCCGCTCGTGGTGGTGGACGCGCCCGTACCGCACGTCGAGCGGCTCGTCGTCCACCAGCAGCCGGATCACCTTGCCGTTGGTGACGTTGATGACCGTCTGCCCCGACTCGGGGTAGCCGTAGGCGGTCTCCGCCTGCGGCAGCGGCCGCTGCTCGTAGAAGGAGTTCAGGTAGGTGCCCGGCAGGCCGTGCGGCTCCCCCTCGTCGAGGTTGCCGCGCAGGCCGAGATGGCCGTTCGACAGCGCGAACACCGACTCGCTCTGCGCCAGCCGGTCCAGCCGCAGCTCCGGTTCGCGGACGCACCACGGCTCCACGGTGAACACGGGCCGCTCGGTGCTGGTCTGTCCCTCCGGGTCCGTCACTTGTCCTCCAGCAGTTCGGACAGGTCGTTCACCACCACGTCGGCGCCGTGCGCGGCGAGCTCCTTCGCGTGCTCGCCGTCGACCCGGTTGACGCCCACCACGTACGCGAACCCGCCGGCCCGGCCCGCCTGCACGCCGGCGAGCGCGTCCTCGAACACCACGGCCCGGTCCGCGGGCACGTCCAGCTCCTTCGCCCCCGCGAGGAACATGTCGGGCGCGGGCTTGCCGGGCAGGTTCCGCTCCGCCGCGACGACGCCGTCCACCCGCGCGTCGAACAGGTCGGTGATCCCGACCGAGCGCAGCACCTGGACGGTGTTGGCGCTGGAGGACACCACCGCCGTCCTCAGCCCGGCCTCGCGGGCGGCGCGGACGAAGTCGATCGACCCGTCGAAGGTCTCCACGCCCTTCTCCTCGATGAGCTTGAGGACCAGGGCGTTCTTGCGGTTCCCGAGGCCGCGGACGGTCGCGTTCTCCGGCGGGTCGTCCGGGGTGCCCTCGGGCAGCGTGATGCCGCGCGACTCCAGGAACGAGCGCGTCCCGTCCTCGCGCTTCTTGCCGTCGACGTAGCGCCCGTAGTCCTTCACCGGGTCGAAGGGGACGAACGGCTCGCCCGTCTCCCGCGCGCGTTCGCGCAGGTAGCCGTCGAACATCTCCTTCCACGCCGCGGCGTGCACGGCCGCGGTGCGGGTAAGCACCCCGTCGAGATCGAACAGACACGCCGCCGCCGCGTCCGGCAGTCCCAGCATCCGCACCCCCTGGATGACACGATCGGAATCGTTCTCAAGTGCGTCCCGTTCCCGTGCCGGAACAGGACATGCGGGGCCGGCGTTCGAACGGGGGGGATCATGATCGTCGTACAACCCCTTGGCCAGGGTGGCACACGAAGAGGAGAGAACCAATGGAAACGGCGCGCATAGGCGTCACGGGGCTCGCGGTGATGGGCCGTAACCTGGCACGCAACCTCGCCCGGCACGGTCATCCGGTCGCCGTGCACAACCGCACCGCCGCCCGCACGAAGGCGCTGGTGGAGGAGTTCGGCGACGAGGGCACCTTCCTGCCGGCGGAGACGGCGGAGCAGTTCGTCGCGTCGCTGGAGCGGCCCCGGCGGCTGGTGGTCATGGTGAAGGCGGGCGCGCCGACCGACGCGGTCATCGACGAGTTCGCGCCGCTGCTGGAGCCCGGCGACATGATCGTGGACGGCGGCAACGCGCACTTCGCCGACACGCGCCGCCGCGAGGCCGCGCTGCGCGAGCGCGGGATCCACTTCGTCGGCACCGGCATCTCCGGCGGCGAGGAGGGCGCGCTGCACGGCCCGAGCATCATGCCGGGCGGCTCCGCCGAGTCCTACGAGGCGCTCGGCCCGCTGCTGGAGGACATCGCCGCGAACGTCGACGGCACCCCCTGCTGCACCCACGTCGGCCCGGACGGCGCCGGGCACTTCGTGAAGATGGTGCACAACGGCATCGAGTACTCCGACATGCAGCTGATCGCCGAGTCCTACGACCTGCTGCGGCACGCCGCCGGGCTCGCGCCCGCCGAGATCGCCGAGGTGTTCCGCACCTGGAACACCGGCCGGCTGGAGTCCTACCTCATCGAGATCACCGCCGAGGTGCTCGCGCACACCGACGCCGCCACCGGCGAGCCGTTCGTGGACGTGGTGCTCGACCAGGCCGAGCAGAAGGGCACCGGCCGCTGGACCGTCCAGACGGCCCTGGACCTCGGCGTCCCCGTCGGCGGCATCGCCGAGGCGGTGTTCGCCCGGTCCGTCTCCGGCCACGCCGACCTGCGCGAGGCGTCCCGGAACCTGCCGGGGCCGTCCCGCTCCGCCGTCGCCGAGTCCGGCTTCGCGGACAAGGTCGAGAAGGCGCTGTACGCGTCGAAGATCGTCGCCTACGCGCAGGGGTTCCACGAGATCCAGGCGGGCAGCGCCGAGTACGGCTGGAACATCGACGCCGGCGCGATGGCGACCATCTGGCGCGGCGGCTGCATCATCCGGGCCCGGTTCCTCGACCGGATCCGCGCCGCCTACGAGGCCGACCCGTCCACGCCGACGCTGCTCACCGACGACCACTTCTCCGAGGCCCTCGGCGACGCCCAGGACGCCTGGCGCGACGTCGTCGCCACGGCCGCCCGCATCGGCGTCCCCGCGCCGGGCTTCTCCACCGCGCTCGCCTACTACGACTCGCTGCGCGCCGACCGCCTGCCGGCCGCGCTCACCCAGGGGCAGCGCGACTTCTTCGGCGCGCACACCTACCGCCGCGTCGACCGCGACGGCTCCTTCCACACCCTCTGGGGCGGCGACCGCACCGAGGTCTCCGCCTGACCGGCGCCTGGGACGGGCGTCCCGCCTCGTCCGGGGCGGGACGCTCGGCCCTCGCGCCAGGCCGGACGAGCACCCTGAGCCCGCCGAGCCCGCCGGGCGGCTCGTCCACGGCCTCGGCCGCCCGGCCGGTCGCAGCCGGTCACGACCCGTCGTCGTCCTTCTCGACGCCGGCGATCGGGTTGCCGTCCCGCACCCCGCTGCCCTCCCTGGACTCGTAGCCCTCCGCGGCGCTGCCGTTGCCGGGCACGATCCGCTCGCGCGGCAGCTCCTCGCGTCCCGAGCTGGCCCCGGGACCCCGGTCGGCGGGATCGGTCTTCGTCTTCTTCGCCATCGCTCTGCCCCCTCGTCTCGCTGGTTCGTCCAGCACGTTGTAACCGAACGGCCGCCCCCTAACCGGCCGCTGGGTAGGGTCGGGCCCGTGCGGATACCGGGGGACGGCGAGATTCTGGCGTTGCACGAGCGGCTGGCGCCGAGCCGGAAGGCGTTCGACCTGGTCTGGACGCACTGCGTGATCGTGTGCCGGATCGCCGAGCGGCTGATGGACGCGGGCGGCCTGGACGTCGACAAGGAGCTCGTGCGGGCCGGATGCCTGCTGCACGACGTCGGCGTGTACCGGCTGTACGACATCACCGGGGAGTTCGACCACCGGCAGTACGTCCGGCACGGGGTGCTCGGGCACGAGCTGCTCGCGGAGGAGGGCTTCCCCGAGACGCTCTGCCGGTTCTGCTCGCACCACACCGGAATGGGGCTGACCAGGGACGACATCGAGCGGCAGAACCTGCCCCTGCCGCCCGCCGACTACCTGGCCGAGACGGGCGAGGAGCGGCTCGTCATGTACGCGGACAAGTTCCACAGCAAGACCGACCCGCCCTCCTTCGTCAACGCCTCGTCCTACGCGGTCCACGTGCGCCGGTTCGGCGGCGGCAAGGTCGCCGCGTTCAAGGAGATGCGCGACCTTTACGGCGAGCCCGATCTCGAACCCCTGGCAGCCGAATACGGCCACACCCTCGTGTGACCCCGGGCCCGGCCCGGACGGGCCGCGCGGCGGCCGGTGACGCGGGCAGTGGGCGATCCGGGGCAGGATGGAGGGGTGAGTCTTATCGATGAGCTTCCTTCCGGTACCGACGCTGATCCCGATTCGCTGTTCGAGGCGTTCGAGCGGTGGGTGTCCGGGCGCGGGATCACGCTGTATCCCGCGCAGGAGGAGGCGCTCATCGAGGTCGTCTCGGGCGCCAACGTGATCCTTTCGACGCCGACCGGGTCCGGCAAGAGCCTGGTGGCGGCGGGGGCGCTGTTCGCGGCGCTCGGCAAGGACCAGGTCGGCTTCTACACCGCGCCGATCAAGGCGCTGGTGTCGGAGAAGTTCTTCGACCTGTGCGAGATGTTCGGGCGGGAGAACGTCGGGATGATGACCGGCGACGCCAGCGTCAACGCGGACGCGCCGATCGTGTGCTGCACCGCCGAGGTGCTGGCGAACATCGCGCTGCGGGACGGCGCCGACGCCGACATCGGCGTGGTCGTGATGGACGAGTTCCACTTCTACGCCGAGCCGGAGCGGGGCTGGGCGTGGCAGATCCCGCTGCTGGAGCTGCCGCAGACGCAGTTCCTGCTGATGTCGGCGACGCTCGGCGACGTCGGGTTCTTCCAGAAGGACCTGACGCGCCGGACGGGCCGGCCGACGGCGCTGGTGACGTCGGCGGAGCGGCCCGTCCCGCTGATCTACGACTACCGGGTGACGCCGCTGCACGAGACGATCGAGGAGCTGCTGGCCGAGCAGAAGGCGCCGATCTACCTGGTGCACTTCACGCAGGCGGCGGCGATCGAGCGGGCGCAGTCGCTGATGAGCATCAACGTGTGCACGAAGGCGGAGAAGGCGCGGATCGCCGAGCTGATCGGCGGGTTCCGGTTCACGACGAAGTTCGGGCGGAACCTGTCGCGGTTCGTCCGGCACGGGATCGGGGTGCACCACGCGGGGATGCTGCCGAAGTACCGGCGGCTGGTGGAGCGGCTCGCGCAGGCCGGGCTGCTGAAGGTCATCTGCGGCACCGACACGCTGGGCGTGGGGGTGAACGTGCCGATCCGGACGGTGGTGTTCACCGCGCTGAGCAAGTACGACGGGCACCGGGTGCGGCGGCTGCGGGCACGGGAGTTCCACCAGATCGCCGGGCGTGCCGGGCGCGCCGGGTTCGACACGGTCGGGTTCGTCGTCGCGCAGGCCCCCGAGCACGTGGTGGAGAACGAGAAGGCCCTCGCCAAGGCCGGCGACGACCCGAAGAAGCGGCGGAAGGTACAGCGCAAGAAGCCGCCGGAGGGGTTCGTCGGCTGGGACGAGGAGGTCTTCAACAAGCTCCAGGACGCCGAGCCGGAGATGCTCCGGTCCCGGTTCCAGGTGTCGCACGCGATGCTGCTGTCGGTGATCGCGCGTCCCGGGAACGCGTTCCAGGCGATGAAGCGGCTGCTGACCGACAACCACGAGGAGCCGTCGGCGCAGCGCCGGCACATCTCCCGCGCCATCGCGATCTACCGGTCGCTGCTGGCGGGCGGGGTGGTGGAGGTGCTGCCGGAGCCCGACGACCTCGGCCGGTACGCGCGGATCACCGTGGACCTGCAGGAGGACTTCGCGCTCAACCAGCCGCTGTCGACGTTCGCGCTGGCCGCGTTCGAGGTGCTGGACCCGGCGTCGCCGTCGTACGCGCTGGACGTCCTGTCGGTGATCGAGGCGACGCTGGACGACCCGCGGCAGATCCTCGCCGCGCAGGTCAACAAGGCGCGCGGCGAGGCCGTCCAGGAGATGAAGGCGGAGGGGATCGAGTACGAGGAGCGGATGGAGCTGCTCCAGGACGTCGACCACCCGAAGCCGCTGGAGGACGAGCTCGACGCCGCGTACGAGATCTACCGGGCCGGGCACCCCTGGGTGGGCGACCATCCGCTGCGGCCGAAGTCGGTCGTGCGGGACATGTACGAGCGGGCGATGACGTTCACCGAGTACATCGGGTACTACGAGCTGGCCAGGGCCGAGGGGCTCGTGCTGAGGTACCTGTCGGGGGCGTACAAGGCGCTGCAGCAGACCGTCCCCGAGTCGATCAAGACCGACGACCTCATCGACCTGATCGAGTGGCTCGGGGAGCTGGTCCGGCAGGTCGACTCCAGCCTGCTGGACGAGTGGGAGCAGCTCGCCAACCCGGCCGACGAGGACGTCAGCGAGCCGATCGAGGACCGGGTCACGAAGGTGACGGCGAACGCGCGGGCGTTCCGGGTGCTGGTCCGCAACGCGCTGTTCCGCCGGGTGGAGCTGGCGGCGCTGGAGCGGTACCGGGAGCTCGGCGAGCTGGACCCCGACTTCGGCGAGGACGCCTGGCGCGAGGCGATGGACGCCTACTTCGAGGAGCACGACGAGCTGCTCACCGGCCCGGACGCGCGCGGCCCGAAGCTGCTGCAGATCGAGGAGGTGCCGGACGACGCGCTGTGGCGGGTCCGGCAGGTGTTCGACGACCCGGCGGGCGACCACGACTGGGGCATCTCCGCCGAGGTCGACCTGGCGGGCTCGGACCAGGAGGGCGCGGCGGTCGTCCGGGTCACCGCCGTGGACCGCATGTGAGCCGAGGACGGATGTGACGGAGGGCCGAGGAATGGTGCAGGTCGCGGTCGCGCAGTTCGCGCCCGGCGAGGACAAGGACGCCAACCTGGCGGCGATCGGGAAGCTCGCCGCGGAGGCGGCCGGGCGCGGCGCGAAGGTCGTCGTGTTCCCGGAGTTCGCGATGTTCACCGCGCCGCGGCTGGACCGGCGGTTCATCGACACGGCCGAGCCGCTGGACGGCCCGTTCGCGTCCGGGCTCGGCGAGCTGGCCCGCCGGCACGGCGTGCACGTGGTGGCGGGCATGAACGAGCGGCTGGACGATCCGGAACGGATCTCCAACACGCTCCTCGCGATCGGCCCGGACGGCGCCGTAGCGGCGACGTACCGCAAGACGCACCTGTACGACGCGTTCGGGTACAAGGAGTCGGAGGTCGTCCGGCACGGACCGATCGGCGAGCCGGAGACGTTCGCCGTTGACGGCGTGCGGTTCGGCATGCAGACCTGCTACGACGTCCGATTCCCCGAGGTCACGCGGCGGATCGTGGACGCGGGCGCGGAGGTGCTCGCGCTGCCCGCCGAGTGGGTGCCCGGGCCCCTCAAGGAGGACCACTGGCGGACGCTGGTGCGGGCCCGCGCGATCGAGAACACGATCTACGTGGCGGCCGCCGACCAGTGCGCCCCGACCGGCGCCGGCAACAGCATGATCGTCGACCCGATGGGCGTCGTCGTCGCGGCGCTGGGGGAGACGGCGGGCACGGCGGCGGCGGACGTGTCGCCCGAGCGCGTCGCGGCCGTGCGGGAGAAGAACCCGGCGCTGTCGCTGCGCCGCTTCACCACCGTCCCGCTGCCCTGACCCGTGCCTTGGGCCCGTTGCCGGGCACGGCGGGGCTTGACAGATGAGTGAGTGCTCACTCAAATTGGAGGAAGGGACGCGAGCGGAAGGCGGAGACCATGGCGGATCGGCGGTTCCGGTTCGGGCTGATGGCGGGAGGCGCGCGCGACGGCGCCGCATGGGCGGCGCTCGCCCGCCGCGCCGAGGACCTCGGGTACGCGACGCTGCTCACCCCGGACACGACCGGCACGGCGGACCCCGTGGCGTCGCTCGCGGCCGCCGCGGGCGCGACGTCCTCGCTGCGCGTCGGCACGTTCGTGCTGTCCGCGGCGACCCGTCCCGCCGCCATGGTCGCCTGGCAGGCCGCCTCGCTGGCGTTCGCGACCGGCGACCGCTTCGAGCTGGGGCTCGGCGCCGGACGGCCCGGCGGGGAGGCCGACGCGGCGCTGTTCGGCGTGCCGTACGGGACGGCCGCCGAGCGCGTCCGCCGGGTCGAGGCGGCCATGGACGCGGTGGCGAGCCCGCCGGACGGGCTGTTCGCCGGGACGGGCCGCCCGCCGCGGGTGCTCGTCGCGGCGTCCCGGCGGCGGATGCTGGAGCTCGCCGCGCGCCGGGCGGACACGGTCGCGTTCGGGGTGTCGCCGCTGACCGGCGACAAGGAGCTGGCGCCGCTCGTCGGCATCGTCCGCGACGCGGCGGGGGAGCGGTTCGACGACGTGGAGCTGTGCACGCAGGTCCACGTCGTCGGCGACGAGGTGCCCGGATGGCTCGCCCCGCGGCTCGGGGTGGACGGCGCGGCGATGGCGTCCGCCGGGTCCATCGCGATGCTGACCGGGGCGCCCCGCGAGATGGCCGGCACGCTCGCCCGGCGGCGGGACGAGCTGGGCGTGTCGTACGTGTCGGTCCCGTCGGTGTTCGCCGAGGAGTTCGCGCCGGTGGTCGAGCTGCTCGCCGGGCGCTAAGCCCGTCTCCTCGGGGGCCGCGGGGTCCGGGACTGTATCGAGCGGGCAACGGTCTCCGGCATTCTCCGTGTGCGGGCGTGCGCGGACCGTGACGATCGGATCGTGCCCGAATCCCGCGACCTCCCCCCGGCCGGATACACCCGCGCCACGCCGCGCCCGCCGCTCCGCTCCCGCCTTCTCGGCGTCCGCGCTCTCCCCGCCCGCGCGCTGAACGCCCGGGCGTTGAGCGCCCGGCCCCGCGTCCGCTCGCCCTTCCCGGCCGTCGCGCTCGCCCTCGTCCTGGCGGCCGGGATCGTCGGCCTGATCGGCTACGGGACGAGGCGCGAACCCCCGGCCAGGAGCCTCACCCCGGACGCGGCGAGCCCGACCGCGCCCGCCATGCCCGCCGCGCCCGCCGCGCCGAGCGCACCCGGCGGCGGCGCGGCCCTCCCGGACGCGCCGTCGCCGCCCCCGTTCTCCGGCCCGTCCGGTGCGTCGCCGCCGGCCTTCCCCGCCCCGGCGCCCGGCCCGGTGAACGCGGAGGACGACCCGCCGGGCAGCGGTCCGTCGGCGCCAGGAGGGACGCCGGGAGGGACGCCAGGAGGGCGGCCCGCCGCACCTGCCCCGGTGCACGCCCGTCCCGCCGCGACCCGCCCGCCGCACGCGCACCCGAAGCCCCGCCCCCGGCCCGCGCCCCGGCCGCACGCGCCGTCCAAGCCGCGCCCCGCCCGCCCGGCCGCGCCCTCGTGGATCGGACCGGAGTGCCACCGCCGGTTTCCCGCCGACCCGGCCCGCCAGTCCGCCTGCGTCGCCGCCCTGACCCGCTACTACGCGAAATGATCGAGATCACGTGAACCGCGGCGACGCGGGCCGAGTCGTACATGACCATGAACCCGAACGACGTCATCGCCACCGCCCTCATCGATGCCTTCGCGCGGCGCGGATATCCGTGCTCGCTGCCCGACCCGAACACGCTCGCGGTCACGTTCAAGGACGGCTCCCAGGCGCACGCGGACATCACCGAATGGCGGGCGCACGCGGGCCGGAACCCGCGCGCCGACCTGCCCGGTCTCGCCGCGCAGTACGCCGACCGGGCCGTCCAGGCGTTCGAGCGCGGCCCCGCCGCCGCGCCCGCCGGCGGGGGCGCGCGGCGCATGCTGGAGGAGGGGAGCCTGCGCGTCCGCCTCTACCCGGAGAGCGCGCTCGACGAGCGGATGCGCGCGGCGCTGCTGACCCGGCCGCTCGCCCCCGGGCTGCTGGAGACGGTCGTGGCGGACCTGCCCGACTCGATCGTCCCGCTGAACCGGGCCGACCTCGGCGACGTGCCCGAGCACGAGGCGTTCGGCGCCGCGCTGGCCCGGTCCGTCGAGGCCGAGCCGCACTACGTGCAGGCCACCGACGTCGACGGGGTGAAGATCGCGCACATCGGCGAGCAGCACCGCTACATCGGCGCCCACGCGCACGCGCTGCGCCGGCACTTCCCGGGGCCGCTGCCGTTCGGCGCCCTCGTCGCCTTCCCGCTGCCCGAGTACGTCGCGGTGCACGAGATCGGCACGGACCCGCACCTCGTCCTAGCGCTCAAGACGATGCAGGAGGTCGCGGCGCGGCTCGCCGGGAGCGGGGAGCGGCCGATCAGCCCGCAGGTCTACTGGTGGCGTCCGGGGGAGTACGAGCGGATGGAGGAGCGCGCGGGCTTCTACAGCGGGCGGGTCCCCGACCTGCGGCCGGTCGGGGTGCAGATCGAGCAGGGCGAGGACGGGCGGCTGAGCGTCGGCCTGGTCGGCGACCCGACCGCCGAGCTGGTCCAGGGCTGGGAGGCCGCGCGCGGCTGACCCACCCGCGCCCGGGCTCGGGCCCAGGCCCGGGCCGGGCTCAGGGCGTCCCGAACACCTTGCCGGGGTTGAAGATGCCCGCCGGGTCCAGCGCGTCCTTCACCGCCCGGTGCATGGCGATCACCGCCGGCTCCAGTTCGGCGTGCAGGCCGCGCCGCTTGAGCAGGCCGACACCGTGCTCGCCGGTGACGGTCCCGCCGAGGTCGATGGCGTCCGCAACGATGCGGTCGAACGCCCGCTGCGCCCGCACCCGCGCGTCGTCGTCACCGGCGGGCGCGATGATCAGCGGGTGCAGGTTGCCGTCCCCGGCGTGCGCGATGTTGGCGATGTGGGTGCCGGTCTCGGACGCGGCGGCCTCGATCCGGGCCAGCATCTCCGGGACGAGCGCGCGCGGCACGCACACGTCCTCGGTGAGGACGGGCCCGAGCCGCTCCAGCGCCGGGTAGGCGAGCCGGCGCGCGGCGAACAGCGCCTCGGCCTCCGCCTCGTCGGACGAGCGGGCGCTCCAGGTCGCGCCCGCCTCCTTGAACAGGGCGACCATCGTGTCGGCCTCCGCCTCGCCCGCCTCCCCGGGCAGGTCGGTGCGGCCGAGGAGCAGGACGTTCGCGTCGGCGGACAGCCCCATGTTCCGCCACGCGTCGACCGCCGCCAGGCAGTGCCGGTCGACCAGCTCCAGCGCGCTCGGCACGATCCCGGCGGCGGTGACGCGGCTGACGGCCTCGCCCGCCTCCCGCAGCGTGTCGAAGTAGCCGACGACGGTGCGCTCGGGGGCGCGGGCGCCGCGCAGCCGCACGGTGATCTCGGTGATCACGCCGAGGGTGCCCTCCGAGCCGACCATCAGCCCGCACAGGTCGTACCCGGCGACGCCCTTGGCGGTGCGGCGGCCGAGCCGCACCACCTCGCCGCGGCCGACGACCGCCTGCATCGCGAGCACGTAGTCGCGGGTCACGCCGTACTTGACGCAGCACAGGCCGCCGGCGTTGGTCGCCGCGTTGCCGCCGATCGTGGACCACGGCGAGCTGGCCGGGTCCGGCGGGTACCACAGGCCGTGCTCGGCGGCGGCGAGCCGCAGCGCGTCGTTGACCACGCCGGGCTGGACGACCGCGAGCCGCTCGGCGGCGTCGATCTCGACGATCTCGTTCATCGCCTCCAGCGACAGCAGGACGCAGCCGTCCAGGGCGTTCGCGCCGCCGGACAGCCCGGTGCCGGCGCCGCGCGGGACGACCGGGACGCCGTGCTCCGCGCAGGCGGCCACCACCGCCCGGACGTCCTCGGTGGATCCGGCGCGGACGAGGGCGGCGGGCGTCCCGTACGGGGCCCATTCCGCCTCGTCGTGCGCGTAGGAGGCGATCACGTCCGGGTCGGTGACGAGCCGGGGGGCGGGGAGGGTGCCGCGGAGGGCGTCCAGGATCTCGGGCATGTCCTCACGTAATCACATGGGCGGGCGCCCGCCTCACGCCGCCTCGGTGGTGATCAGCCGGGTGACGTCGGCGCGCAGCCCCGGGAGGTCGACGCCCGCCTCGGCCACCAGCCGCGCCGCGAGGAAGTCCTCGTCGTGCAGGATGCCGAGCAGGATGTGGCCGCTGCGGATCTGCTTCTGCTTGAGCCGCACCGCGTGCCGCAGGCTCAGCTCCAGGGCCTTCTTGGCCTTCGGCGTGAACGGGATGTGGCCCCGCGCGTAGCGGGGGAGCTTGCCGGCGGGGACGTCGAGGGCACCCTCGCCGAAGGTCTGCTCGGTGGCCTCGCGGACGGCGTCCAGGTCGATGCCGATGCTGCGGAGGGCGCCGGAGTCCAGCACGTCGCCGCCGGCGCGGTTGACGCGGGCGATCCGGGTGCGCAGGTCCGCCGCGTCGAGCCCGTGCTCGCGCAGCGCCCGGCCCATGGTGTCGTCGCCGCTGAGCAGCGAGAGCAGGACGTGCTCGGTGCCGATGTGGTGGTCGCGCAGCGCGCGCGCCTCCGCCTGCGCGCCGACGACGGCCGCCCGCGCGTCCGCGGTGAAACGCTCGAACATCTCCTACTGCTCCTTCCGTGCTTTTCCGAGGGGGGACGACCCCCCGCGCCCCCCGGCCGACTTCGTCGGGAGGGGGAGGCGGCGCCCGCCGCCGTGCTTCTTGTGGACGGCCTGCCTGCTCACGCCGAGGCAGACCGCGATGTCCTGCCAGGACCAGCCCTGGTCGCGGGCGCTGGCCACCTGCAGCGCCTCCAGCCGTTCGGCCAGCTCGCGCAGCGCGCGGACGGCCCGCAGGCCGACCGCCGGGTCCCTGCTGCTCGCCTCCTGGGCGAGCGTCACTCCATCGCTCATGCCTGTCAATGTAGGTTGACACTCGCCGCGATGTCAACCGGCGTTGACAGGTGAACGCGGGTCAGGTGAGCCTCAGCAGCGTGGTGAGCAGGTCGTCCAGGCTGACCAGGCCCGCCACCTGCCCGTCCGGGCCGATCGCCAGGCCCAGCTGGCTGTGCCGCGCCCGCAGCGTCGCAACGGCCTCGCCGACCGGCGTGCCCACCGGCATCGCCGGCACCGGATGCGCGAGCTCCCCGGCGGTCGCCTCCCGGCCGCGCGCCCGCGCCAGGTAGGCGTCGCGGACGTGCACCATCCGCGCCTGCCCCCGGCCCGAGCCGCGCAGCATGATCCGGACCCGGCCGGTCCGCGCGGCGGTGTCGATGACCTCCTGCGGGGACGCCTCCGGCGGCACCGACACGATCTCCGACACCGGCACCACCAGGTCCGACAGCGGCGCGCGCGGCGCGTCCAGCGCGGCGGTCAGCAGGGTCAGGTCGCGCTGCCCGATCAGCCCCAGCCGCCGCGACTCCTCGGCGATGCTGCGCAGCTGCTCCGGCGTCCGCGACACCTCCCGCATCTCGCCCGGGTGCACGCCCGCCGCGCGCAGCAGCAGGTTCGTCGCCCCGTTCAGCGCCGCCAGCAGCGGCCGGACGACCGTCGTGAACGCCCGGAACGGCAGCGCCAGCACCGTCGCCGACCGCTCCGGCCCCGCGATCGAGAACGACTTCGGCGCCATCTCCCCGACGACCATGTGCAGGAACGTCACCACGCCGAGCGCGATCACGAACCCGATCGCGTGCGCGACGCCCCCCGACAGGCCCGCGGCGTGGAACAGCGGCGCCAGCGCCTCGGTGAACACCGGCTCGGACACCAGGCCCAGCCCCAGCGAGCACATCGTGATGCCGAGCTGCGCGCCCGCGAGCGTCAGCGACAGCTCGCCGATCCCCGCCACCGCCGCCCCCGCGGCCCGGCTCCCGCGCGCGGCGGCCCGTTCCAGCCGCGGCCGCTTCGCCGCCACCAGCGCGAACTCGGTCGCGACGAAGAACCCGTTGCCGGCCAGCAGCGCCAGCGTCACCGGGACGCCCAGGGTCAGGTTCACCGGCCACCGCCGTCCCGCTCGCCGGGCGCCGCGACGACCGTCCGGACCCGGATCAGCTCTGGCACGTGCCGGTGGACGGTCAGCACCTCCACCACCGCCGTGCGCGGCGGCTCGTCCAGCCGGGTGGGCTCCAGCTCCACCCGCACCACGTCGCCGGGCCGCGCCACCCGGCCGAGCCGCTGCAGCAGCAGCCCCGCGACGGTCTCGTAGTCGCCCTCCGGCAGCGCGATCCCCGTCTCGTGCGCCACCTCGTCCACCCGCAGCCCGGCGTCGGTCGTCCACCACTCGCCGCGCCGGATCGCGAGGTCCTCGTCCGGGTCGTGCTCGTCGGCGATCTCCCCGACCAGCTCCTCCGCGACGTCCTCCCAGGTGATCAGCCCGGCGAAGCCGCCGTACTCGTCCACCACGCACGCCACCGGGACGTCGGCGGCGCGCAGCCGCGCCACCACGTCCGGCAGCGGCAGCGACGACGGCAGCAGCAGCGGCGGCCGCGCGATCGCGCCCACCTCGGTCCGCTCCGACTCCGCCGGGTCCAGCAGGATCAGCTCGTCCAGCCCGACGATCCCGACGACGTCGTCGACCCGCTCCCCGACGACCGGGTAGCGGGAGTGCCCGCTCGCGGTGATGATCTCGCTCAGCTCCGACGCGCGCGCCGACGCGGGCACCGTCACCACGTCCACCCGCGGCACCATGACCTCCTCGGCGTCCCGCTCGGAGAACACCAGCGCGCGCTCCAGCAGGTCGGCGTGCGCCTCCTGGAACTGCTCGCCGGACTCGCCGATGATGTGACCGAGCTCCTCCAGCGTCGCGCCGTGGTGCAGCTCCTCGACCGGCTCGATCCCGGCGGCCCGCACCAGGCGGTTCGCCGCCGCGTCGAACAGCCGGATCACCGGCGCCGCCACCGCCAGGTACACCAGCGTCGATCCGGCCAGCCACCGCGCCATCGCCTCCGCCCGCGCCAGCGCCAGGTTCTTCGGGAACAGCTCGCCCAGCACCATCTGCAGCACCGTCGCCAGCACGAACCCGAGCGCGACCGCGACGCCGCCCGACACGCCGCGCGGCACCCCCGCCGCGTCCAGCACCGGCGCGATCAGGTCGGCGAGCGCCGGCTTGGCGATGAACCCGACCACCAGCGCGGTCACCGTGATGCCGAGCTGCGCGCCCGACAGCATGAACGACAGCCGCTCCATCACCCGGACGGCGCGCGCGGCCGCGCGGTCGCCCTCCGCCGCCCGCTGGTCCAGCAGCGGCCGGTCCGCGGTGACGAACGCGAACTCCTGCGCCACGAAGTAGCCCGTCGCCGCGGTCAGCACCAGGACCGCGAGCAGGCCCAGCGCCCCGTTCACCGGTCCTCTTCGACGTCCCGGGCCGCACCGGCGGCCCGCGGCCCGCTCTGCCCGGGCACCATTCCCCCTCCGCGCGTCCCTGCAAGATCCCTTCTACCCTGCCAGGCGCCGGTACGCGCCGCGAGACCCGCCCGCCCCGTCCGGTGCGGCGGCGCTAGTGCGCGGTGATGAGGACGACGCCCGCCGCGACCACGCAGGCCGCCGCGATCCGGCGCGCGCCGAGCCGCTCGGAGAAGAACACCGCGCCGATGACCGCGCCCGAGATCACCCCGGTCTCGCGCAGCGCCGCCACCGACGCCAGCGCCCCGCGCGTCTGCGCCCACAGCACGATCCCGTACGCCGCCATCGAGATGAGGCCGCCCGCCAGGCCCCCCAGCACGGCGGACCGGGGCAGCCGGGTGAGCGTCGCGCGGCCGCGCAGGGCCAGCACGATCGCGACCGTCAGCGGTGCCTGGATGGAGAACATCCACGACGTGTACGACAGCGAGCCGCCCGCGTGCCGCACCCCGACCCCGTCCAGCAGGGTGTAGCCCGCGATGGACACGCCGGTCAGCAGCGCCGCCGCGACGGCACGCGGGTCCCGGGGCTTCGCCCCGCCTTCCTCCGGGCCGCCGCCGTCGCGGCGGCCCGCGAAGGCCAGCACGACGAGCCCGCCGCAGACCGCCGCGACGCCCGCGTCCTGCGCCCACGTGAGCCGCTCGCCGAGCGCCACCGCCGCCACGACCGCCACCAGCAGCGGCGCGCTGCCCCGCGCCAGCGGGTACACCTGGCTGAAGTCGCCCAGCTGGTACGCCGCGAGCAGCAGCCCCATGTACACGATGTGGACGGCGGCCGACGCCACGAGCCACGGCCACGCCGCCCGGTCCGGCGGGCCGACGATCAGTCCCATCGGGACCACCACCACCGCCTCGCCGAGGCCGATCAGCGCGAACGAGGCCCACCGGTCCGGCGCGCCCTTCGCGATCGCGTTCCAGGTGGCGTGCAGCACTCCGGCGAAGATCACGGCGAGGGCGACGGTCATGCGCCCACCCCACCGCGAACGGGCGCCCCGGTGCATCGATTTAGGTCTGGGCTAAAAGGTCCGCGAGCCCCGCCGGACGGCCCGAATTTCCGGATCTCGTGACATTCCGGGGATGGCTGGGCACAAGTGATAGCAAGGGAAGGAAGGCAGAACGGCAGATCTCCCGCGGGACGGCCCCGCCCGGCCCGCAGGACCTCCTGACGCGGTGGGGAGCGCCGATGAACGATGAGAGCCGTCCCCGTCCGGTGTTCGACCCGGGCATTCCCGTCGCGGACCGCGCCGTGCTCGCCGCCGCCCCGGAGCGGCTGGTCGCGGCGAGCCTGCCCGCGCCCGCGCCACCGGCCCTGACCCTCGCCACCGTCGTCGCCCGGGTGCTGTGGATCCCGGCGTTCGCCTTCTTCTACGGCGTGCTGCCCGGCGGCTGGCTGCGGGTGTGCTTCCTCGCCTCGCTCGACCAGGACGACCTCGTCGGCGGCGCGCTGCGGTGGGGGAGGCTGCCCGTCCTGGCGATGATGCTCACCCCGGCGCTGCAGGTCCTCCTGCTGCTCCTCGGGCAGACCGAGGCCGCCGTGCTGCTGGCCGCCGTCAGCTTCACCGGCTGGGTGATCGGCGCGCTGCGGCACCTGCGCGAGCCCGCCGCCGCCCGCGCCGCCCGCGAGCACCACGGCCGCTACCTGCTGCCCGCCGACTTCGACCGGCCCGCGGCGCGGCTGCTGATCCGCGCCCAGCGCGCCGTCGACGCCGTCCTCTCCTCGCAGTCGCACCGCGCCGGGCTGCTGGACGACGTCGGCAACACGGTCGTGCTGCCGCGGCAGGAATGGGCGATCGCGGCCACGCTCGCCGAGCACACCCGGCTGCGCCGGGAGCGGATCGTGCAGCAGCCCGAGCGGCTGTCCCCGCGGGTGCGGGCCCTCCTCGAACCGCAGGACCGCGCGCTCGCGCTGTCGGCGCGGTCCGTGACCGTCCGGATCGAGGCGCTGGAGGAGTACGCGCGCCGCGCCGGCGAGGCCGACGACGCGTACCACGAGTCGCGCGTCCTGACGGCGCTTCCGGAGCAGAACGCCCGCTACCGCGACCTGCTCGCCGGCACGGCCGGCGACGCGATGGCGGGCGCCGAGATCCGCGGCATGGCCGAGGACACCCACCGCACCGAACGCGCGCTCCGCGAGGAGGCCGCGGACGCCCTCGACACCGCCCCGGAACTCGCCGTCCCCGAGGACGCAGGACGGGCCGCCGGCCGGGCCGCCGGACGCACCGCGACCGGCGAGCCCGAGACGGCCTAGCTCGCTCCGGCCGCCTTACGCCTGCCCGCTCGGGCGCCGCGCCGCCCTCGAAATGATGCGGTCCGCGGTGCGCTGCGTGCCGGCGATGCGGCGGCGCAGGCGCGTCCGGCCGGGACGCGTCCCGGCGGCGCGCCGGGCGGGCCCGGCCGCCCGGTCCGCCTCCTCGGCCAGCCGGGCCCCCGCCCGTGCCAGCTCGGCCAGCAGCCGGCGCGCGGCCTGGCCGTCCCGCTCGTCCAGCGCGCAGCCGTACAGCGCCTCGATCTCGGCTATGCGCGCTCCCAGCCGCAACATCTGATCGCCCACGATTGATCACCCCGTCGGTCCAATTGTGGGCGATCCGCGGCCGTTCGCGCACCGCCATTTCCGCCGCCCCGCATTCCGGTCCGTCCGTAATGGAGGGCCGTGTGCGCGCGGGCGTCAGTTCTCCGCGAGGACGATGACGCGGTCCCGCGCGGACAGCACCAGCGGCGCCGTCTTGTCGGGGTTGAGGACCACGCCGTACCCGGGCGGCTCGTGGTACCGGTCGATGAGCCGGTAGCCGAGCGCGACCTCGCCGCGCCGCCGCGCCGACTCGATCAGCGTCGCGAAGTCGGCGGTGCCGCCCGGCACGAGGTAGTCGCAGGCGGGCTTGAGGTAGATCTCCGACCCGGCCGGGTCGAGCAGGTCGGCGAACACGTCGTACAGGTGCCGGTTCTCGCTCAGCTGGGTCAGCATCAGGCTGATCAACTTGTCGCTGACGACGAAGTCGTCGGCCTTGGTGACCTGCGCGACCTCCCGGTTGGCGTCGTCGTTGATCTCGCTGACGATGGAGAACGGGTCGCCGAGCGCGTCCTCCATGTCGCGCAGGTGCAGCAGCGTCACCAGCGTGCGCGCGTCGGCGTGCTCGCGGTCGTAGCCGGCCTCCGACAGCACGATGACGTGCTGGTACGAGCCGACGTCCAGGGACTCCAGCGACGGCCGCTCGGTCGGCTCCGCGGCCACGAACCCGACCTTGAGGTTGGCGAGCGGGCCGAGGGCGCCGGTCGGGTCCTCGCGCGGCGCGGCGACCGTCAGCGCCGACCCGGGCGCGAGGAACTCGTCCAGCAGCTCGATGATCTTCTGGGCGCGGTGGTTCCAGCCGAGCAGCAGGGTCCGCTCCGGCACCGGCTCCCGCGCGGTCGCCGTGGTGATCGCCCGCTCCCGGACGGCCGGCGGCGGCCCGGACGCGAGCCGGATCAGCAGGTCGTCCTCGGCCAGCACGATGATCTCGTCGTCGGCGCTGACCGGGGTGTCCATCGGCGGGTTCAGCGCCACCGCGCCGTCGCTGTGCCGCAGCCCCGCCGGGACGCCGAGGTCGTAGCGCGACAGCGTCTCGCCGAACGTCAGGCCCGCCAGCGACGGCTCGGCCCGCATGTAGAACTCGTGCCCGGCGAAGTCGAGCAGGTCGGTGCAGACCTGCGACAGCCCGGACTGCCGGTGCGACTGGACGATCAGCCGGATCGCGATGTCGTCGGCGTCGATGACCCGCGCGGCGTCGCCGCCGGCCAGCCGCGCCGCGGGCAGGTTCGCCGAGTCGTGCACCGCCGCGACGACGTGCGGCCGGCGCCGCTCCCAGGCGCGCGCGCCGAGCGACAGCAGCACCTTGATGACGTGGGTGTCGGCGTCCTCGACCTCCGGCGAGATCACCATGATGGACCGCGCGGTGCCGGGGCTGACCAGCTCCAGGTCGGCGACCTTCAGCGGGTTGCCGGTGCGGCACACGATCCGGGTCCGGCCGAACTCGCCGACCCGCGCGCGGAGGGCGTCCTCCATCTCGACCTTGTCGCGGTCGGCGAGGATCGCCACGCACGAGCGCCGCTCGCTCTGGTTGGCCTCCACCAGCTCGGCGACGACCGTGAACACCTGCTCCGACCAGCCGAGCAGCACGGTGTGGTCGTGCTCGACGATCCGGGACCGGCCCTTGCGCAGCTCGGTGATCTTGCTTTCCAGGCCGGTGGTGATGACGCCGATCAGCGAGCTGACGATGAAGATGCCGCCGACCGTGGCGACCAGCATCAGGCCGAGGAACGCGACGCCGCCGCTGTCGCCGCCCATCGTGCCGGGGTCGAGGGTGCGCAGCAGGCTGCGCCACACCATGCCGGGCCAGTGCCCGTTGCGGCTGCTGTCGCGCGGCGCGAGGACGACCGCGGCCGTCGCCACCACGAGCACGAGCGCCGCCGAGGCGAGCCCGAGCCAGCCGATGAGCGCCGGCGTCCCCTTCGACATCGTGGTGTCGAACCAGTACCGGACACGGTCCCGTCGCGTCGCGTGCTTCAACCCCGCTTGCCCCCCTTTGCCGGCCCCCCGGGCGCCACCCTACCGACTTGCGCGCCGATGATGTCCGCCATGCGGAATTCGGGGAATGCCGAGCGAAAGGCGATTTGCCCGGTGCGCACTAATGCGTGAGGGGCCGGAGTGAGAATTTCACTCCGGCCCCTCGGCGCTCTGCCGGAACTCGGCCGGCCGCGCGGAGCGCTAGTGCGCGGCCTCGTACTGCTCGATCACATTGGCGGGGATACGGCCCCGCTCATTGACCTTGATGCCGTGGTTCTTCGCCCACTCGCGAATCTCGGCGGAGCGCTCGCGGCTGCCCGCGGTACGGGTGCCGCGCGCCTGCCGGCCCGCCGGCTTGCGCGCCTTGCGGGCGCCGGCCACGAACGGCTCCAGCCCGTCGCGCAGCTTCGCGGCGTTCTTCTTGCTCAGGTCGATCTCGTAACTGGTGCCATCGAGTGAAAAGCTGACCGTCTCGTCGGCCTCGCCACCGTCGATGTCGTCCACGAGAAGGACTTCGACCTTCTGTGCCATGCGGGGACTCCCTCTAGCTATGCGTCCGGCTTCGCGTCCGGATGAGCGTCGATGAATGCAGCATAGACCTCATCCGATATCTTGCCACGTTCGGAGACTTCGACGCCCTCGCGCAATGCCCACTCGCGGACATCGCCGTTCGTGTAGCCCTTGATCTTCGCTACCCGGGCCTTGCGGCCCTTCCCCGCGGGCTTCACCTCCGCGGCGTTCTCGATGAAGGGCGCGAGCGCGTCCAGCATCTCGTTCAACCGCTTGTAGTTGTCATCGCTCAGGTCGATCGTGAACGTCCGACCCAGGACCTCGAAGTCCCGCTTGGCGACATCGTCCCCTTCGGAGCCGTCGATGTCGTCGACTCGAATGACCTTCTCGGCCATCTGTACCTTGTGTTCCTTCCCCTCGCCTACGCGGCGCCCCCGACCGTAGCGGATTCCGTGCCCCACCATGACGTCGCGGCGCGGCGCGGCACGGGAAAAGGCGCGCGGATCGGCGCGCGAGTCGCGCGGGAGGCGGTCAGGAAGCGGAACGCGCGCGGATCCAGGTGCTGAGCAGGAGCATCATCTCGAGGCGGAGATCGGGGTCCTCGATGTCGAAGTCGAACATCTCGTGGAGTTGCGCGAGCCGGTACCGGACGGTCTGCGGATGCACGCACAGCACCTCGGCGGCGCCCGTCGCGTTGAAGCCGTGCTTCATGCATTCCAGCAGCGTCTCGGCCAGCCGGACGCCCTGCCGCTGCCCCGCGGCCTCCAGCGGGGCGAGCCGCCGCGCCGCCACCAGCGCCGCCAGCGACGCGCCCTCCTGCAGCAGCAGCTCAGGCAGGTGCTCGTCGGCGCGGACGAGCAGCCCGCCGCGCCGGGCCCCGCGCCCGCCGGTGCTCGCCTTGCCGTTTCCGGCGCGGGCGCGGCGGGGCGCGGCGGGCGGTACGAGGTCGAGCGCGCGCCGCGCCCACTGCAGCGACGTCCGCGCCTGGTCGGCGGGGACGGACGGGCCGACGGCGCCCGTCCAGCCGGCCAGCGTCGCGGTCAGCTCGTCCATCCGGCCGGGGCCGTCCGGGTCCGGCATCACCAGGCAGGGCCGGCCGTGGTCCAGCCCGGTCAGCAGCGACGGCGGCAGCCCGGCGGGGCCCTCGCCGCCGCTGCCCGGGCGCGGCCGCAGCACGATCACCGCGAGCCGGCGCGGCAGCGGCCAGCCCGCCCGCGCGGACTGCTCGCCGACGACCTCGGGCGGCGCGGGCGGGTCCGACAGCAGCAGCGCCAGCAGCCGGCCGCGGCGCTGCTCGCGCTCCCCGGCGGCCTTCTCGCGGGCCCGCGCGTACCCGTGCGCGGCGGCGGACGCGAGCGCGTCCAGGTAGGCGAAGTTGGCCTCGGCGAGCAGGCTGACCAGGGCGCGCGGGCGGCCGAGCCGCTCCGCCTCGACCGCCAGGTGCCGCCAGGCCAGCCGCGACGCGACCCGCATCGCGTTCTGCAGGTGCTCCAGGCTGCGGCCCTCCACCGCCTCGCCGTATCCGACGTCGAAGAAGACCTGGTACACCTCCTTCCAGGAGGCGTCCGGGTCGGCGATCATCTGGACGAAGTGCTCCATCGCGTGCGCGACCGCGGCCTCGGCGACGCGGACGTAGGCGGCGTCGCCCGGGCGGTCGTACTCCGGGACGTGCCGCAGCACGCCCTGCACCATCGGGCCGAGCAGCTCGGGCAGCCGCGGGCGCATCCAGCGGGCCTCCTCCGCCGGGACGTCCCGCCACGGCTCCTCCGTCAGTCCGTCCAGCACCGGCGATCCGGTGTGCGCGTCCTCGTATGCCGTCGTCATGGCGACACCTCCTCGACCGAGCTCCCGGTCGTCTCAACCTAGGCATCGGGGCCGGTGCGCGACACTCATCCGTCCGCACCGCCGGGCGGGGCCGATTGTCAGCCGTTTGACAAGGGTCCCGGGCCCGGGGGAGGCGGTCCCGCGGCGGTGCCGCCGGGCGTGCTCAAGTTCGGGTCAAAGCGTGCATGGCGGAGGGTTCGCCGGGTAGCGGCTCCACGGAGTGCGATCATCGAGCAGCCACGAGGAGCCGAATCATGGCCAACCCGGCCGGCCACGAGGACCGGAAGCAGGAGCAGCTGGAGCGGCGGCGGGTGAGCCCGGACGGGGCGGCCGGGCTGACCACCGACCAGGGCGTCCGGGTCGACGACACCGACAACTCGCTGACGGTGGGCGAGCGCGGCCCGTCGCTGATGGAGGACTTCCACCTCCGCGAGAAGATCACCCATTTCGACCACGAGCGGATCCCCGAGCGGGTCGTGCACGCGCGCGGCTCCGGGGCGTACGGGCACTTCACGCTGACCGAGTCGCTCGCCGAGTACACGACCGCCGAGTTCCTGTGCGACACGTCGCTGACGACGCCGGTGTTCGTGCGGTTCTCGACGGTCGCCGGGTCGCGGGGGTCGGCGGACACCGTCCGGGACGTCCGCGGCTTCGCGACGAAGTTCTACACGAACCAGGGCAACTTCGACCTGGTCGGCAACAACATGCCGGTCTTCTTCATCCAGGACGGCATCAAGTTCCCCGACTTCGTGCACGCGGTGAAGCCCGAGCCGCCCAACGAGATCCCGCAGGCGTCGTCCGCGCACGACACGCTGTGGGACTTCGTGCAGCTCCAGCCCGAGACGATGCACATGATGATGTGGCTGATGTCGGACCGGGCGCTGCCGCGCAGCTACGCGATGATGCAGGGGTTCGGCGTGCACACCTTCCGGCTCGTCAACGCCGAGGGCCGGGGCACGTTCGTGAAGTTCCACTGGAGGCCGAAGCTCGGCACCCACTCGCTCGCCTGGGACGAGACGCAGAAGATCGCCGGCAAGGACCCCGACTTCAACCGGCGGGACCTGTGGGACCGCATCGAGGACGGCGACTTCCCCGAGTACGAGCTCGGCGTGCAGCTGGTGCCGGAGGAGGACGAGCACCGGTTCGGGTTCGACCTGCTCGACCCGACCAAGATCATTCCGGAGGAGGAGGTCCCGGTGCGGCCGGTCGGCCGGATGGTGCTGGACCGCAACCCCGACAACTTCTTCGCCGAGACCGAGCAGGTCGCCTTCCACATCGGCAACGTGGTGCCGGGCATCGACTTCACCAACGACCCGCTGCTGCAGGCCCGCCTGTTCTCCTACCTCGACACCCAGCTGATCCGGCTCGGCGGCCCGAACTTCCCGCAGATCCCGGTGAACCAGCCGGTCGCCGACGTCCGCAACCACCAGCGCGACGGCTACCACCAGATGAAGCTGCACCAGGGGCAGGCGAGCTACCACAAGAACTCGCTGGGCGGCGGCTGCCCGGCCGTCGGCGGGCCCGGGTCGTTCACCCACTACCAGGAGCGCGTGGACGGCGAGAAGATCCGCAAGCGGAGCGAGAGCTTCAAGGACCACTACTCGCAGGCGACGCTGTTCTGGAACAGCATGGCCGACTGGGAGAAGGAGCACATCGTCGGCGCGTTCCGGTTCGAGCTCGGCAAGTGCGACCACAAGCACATCCGCGAGGGCGTGGTCGCGCAGCTCAACCACGTCGACCACGACCTCGCCGTGCAGGTCGCCGAGGGCGTCGGGGTGGAGCCGCCGTCGGACGCCCCGACCGCCAACCACGGCCGCACCTCGCCCGCGCTGAGCCAGGACGAGCAGCCGGGCTCCGCCAAGGGCCGCACGGTCGCGATCCTGGTGGCGGACGGCGTCGACTCGGCGGCCGTCGGCGCGGTCGGCGACGCGCTGGCCGAGGCGGGCGCGGTCTGCGACGTGCTCGCCGCGAAGGACGGGCACGTCCAGGCCGCCAACGGCGCGCAGGTCACGGTGACCCGCGCGATGCCGACCGTCGCGTCCGTGCTGTACGACGCCGTGCTGGTGCCCGGGGGAGAGGCGAGCGTGCGGACGCTGGCGCAGGACGGCGACGCGGTGCACTTCGTCGCGGAGGCATTCGTGCACTGCAAGGCGATCGGCGCGCTGGACGAGGGCGTCGCGCTGCTGGAGCGGGCCGGGATCACCGGGGTGAAGACCTCGGAGGACGGCACCGTCGAGGACTTCGGCGTCGTCACCGGCCGCGGGCCCGGCGGCGACTTCAGCGCCGCGCTCATCGAGGCGATCGCCAAGCACCGGCACTGGCGGCGGCAGAAGGACCACGTGCCGGCCTGACCGGACGGCGCAGGACGGCACGGAGGGAGCCGGGCGGGGCCCGGCGCGGTAGCACGCTTCGGGCGGGCACCGCGCCGGGCCCCGTGGCGTGTGGCCGCTTTCTGCCAAATCAATTGTGGGCCACGTCACAAAACGGCGGCCGCGCGGAATGATTGAATCATGATCTGAAAATATATCTTGTGCGACTCGCCGGTTAAAACGCGCGACCCGGTACGCGGGAATCGCGCGCATTCCGCCCGCATTACGGCTGGACGCGGCCGGGCCACCGCCGCCGGACCGTCGTGACCGTCCGTGCAAGTGGGTCCTGACATGCGGATTCCGGGCGGCCCGCGCCTGCCGTACGGTGCGTCCGGCGCGCCGGTCCTTGCCGGTCTGGGAAGACCCGCACGGCCCGGACTGCCCATGGGTGCAGTTCATCCGGGCGCATTTCTGTAGCAAGATGACGGCCGTCTCGCTGGATTTCCTGTGCTTCCGGTAAGGGCGCCGGGCGGCTTTTTCGCCGGCCGCCCGGCAAGGGCATGGGTCCGATTATGGAGGGAGGGCGCATGGCCGCGTCCGTCATTGAACGATTCCGCGAGCTGGTCGTCGACGAGTCCGATCCCTTCTACTTCGACCACCCCCTCGACCACGTGCCGGGAATGCTGCTGTTCAGCGGCACGCTGGACCT
This sequence comes from Actinomadura sp. NPDC048394, assembly GCF_040651755.1. Classification (NCBI taxonomy): domain Bacteria; kingdom Bacillati; phylum Actinomycetota; class Actinomycetes; order Streptosporangiales; family Thermomonosporaceae; genus Actinomadura; species Actinomadura sp. NPDC048394. Next base: position 65,453 of record NZ_JBEZJL010000001.1, read on the forward strand.
CGCCGTCCGCGCGGACTCGGCGCGATCGCGCGGACGGCGGGCCGGGCGGGTCGTCGCCGGGCTCGACTTCACCCGGTTCTGCGAGCTCGACCGCGGCACCACGCTGTCGTGCCGCCCCGTCCCCGGCCGCAACCGCGCCTGGACGGTCGCCGCCCGGCAGGGCGCGAAGGAGGTGTGCGCGGGCACCATCGCGTTCACCGACGACACCGGCCCCGCGCCCGCGCCGCCGGAACCGGCCGTCCCGCCTGCGGCGATCCCGCCGTCCCGGCACGCGCCCGCCGACCTCGTGCACCGGCACCGCCCCGAGAACATCCTGGTCGGCGAGCCGGTGCGGCGCGGGCGCGGCGTCGTGGAGGCGGCCGTGCTGAGGCCGCCGGGCAGGGAGCGGGACGCCTGGACTCCCGTCGAGATCGTCGAGGCGGGCCGCCAGTTCGCCACGCTGCTGGAGCACAGCGAGCACGGCAGGCCGCTGGACGCGCGCCTGCTGTGGGTGTCGCTGCGGATGGACGTGCCGCTCCGGCTCGCCGGAACAGTCCCGCTGCTGCTGCGCTGGCCGGTCGCCCGGGTGCCCGGCCCCCGGTCCCGGTGCACGGCCACCCTCGCGGACGCCTCGACGGGCGCCGACCTCGGGTCGCTGGCCTACGAGGCGTACGCGGTCGACCCGGAGCGCTACGAGCGGACCCGGTCGTCATGAACGACCGACTCCGCGACCCGCTCCTGCTGCTCGCGCCGCGCGCCGCCTTCGCGGCAGGCGCCGGGTTCCTGGTGGCGGGAATCGCCCTTCACGCGGCGCGCGACGGCGCAGAGCCGGTGGTCATGCTCGCCCTGTACCTGGGCTGGCTGCTGCTGGAAGCACCGGTGACGTTCCGGCGGGCCGCCGCGTCCCCGTCGGATGCGCGGACCCTCCTGCCGTACGCGCTCGCCCGCCTCCTGCTCGTCGCGTCCGCCTCGCTCGGGCCGTTCCCGTGGCCGGCGTCGTCGCCGTGGACGGCGATCCCCGCGCTCGCCTTCGTCGCCGGAGTCGCGCTGCGGCAGACCGCGATCCGCACGCTCGGGCGGTTCTACTCGCACCACGTCATGAGGCAGGACGGCCATCGCGTCGTGACCGGCGGCGTCTACCGGGTCGTCCGGCATCCGGCGTACGCGGGCATGCTGCTCGCCAACCTCGCCTTCGCCGGCTTCTTCCTCGCGCCCCTCACCGCCGCCGCGTTCGCGCTGCTCGCGGCGGCCGTCGCCTGGCGGATCCGCGTGGAGGAACGCGCGCTGTGGGACGTTCCGGGCTACCCGCCGTACGCCGCCGGACGGGCGCGCGTGCTGCCGAAGGTGTGGTGAGCGGCGTGCCTGCCGGATCGATGGGCACGGGCGAGGTCGGGCACAAGTTCGCCCGGCTGGACACGCTGCGCGACGCGGGCTTCCCCGTGCCGAAGTTCTTCTGCGTGCCCGCGGCGGAGTTCGACCGGGCGCTGGACGGCCTGAGCGGCGCCCTGCCGCCGCGCCCGGCGGTCCCGGCCGCGCAGTGGTGCGGGTTCGCCGCCTCGGCCCTCGCCGCGGCCGTCCCGGACGGCCCTCTCGCCGCGCGGCTGCTGGCGGGGTTCGACGAGCTCGCGGGCGCGGACGGCACGGTCGCCGTGCGCGCCTGCATCGTCCCCAACCCGGACGGCGCGGACGGCGCGGCCGAGGACTCGGCCGAGGACCCCTTCGCCGGGCTGAGCGACAGCTTCCTGTACGTCCGGCGCGACGGGCTGCTGGAGGCGGTGGCGCGCTGCTGGGCGTCGGCGTTCAAGCCCGAGGCGGTCCATTACCGGGAGTTCCGGGGCATCGACCCGGCGGCCGCGCGGGTCGCGGTCGGCGTGCAGCGGATGGTCCCGGGAACCCGCTCGTTCGTCGCGTTCACCCGCGACCCCCGCGACGGGGCGCACCGGCACGTCATCGCCGCCGCGCACGGCATCGGCGAAGGCGTCGTCCAGGAGAAGGCCGACGTCGACCACTTCTTCGTCGACCCGGAGACCGGGCGCGTCGACGCCGAGGTCGTCGCCAAGCACCGCATGGTCGGCCCGCCGGGAGACGGCGAGGACGGTCCGCGCACCGTTCCCGTCCCCGGCGACCTGCGCACCGCGCCCGTGCTCACCGGCGAGCGGGCACGGGAGATCGCCGGGCTCGCCGCGCGCGTCGAGCGGCTGTTCGGCTGCCCGCAGGACATCGAGGGGACCATCACGCCCGACGGCGCCGTCCATCTCGTGCAGGCCCGCCCGCTGGCCGCCCCGGCCGACCAGGAGCGGGCACCGCGCGTCCACTGGGGCAACCACAACATCACCGAGAGCTTCCCCGGCGTGTCCGGCGCGCTGACGTACTCGCAGGCGCGCGCCTTCTACCAGCTCGCCTTCACCGACCTGTACCGGCGGATGGGGGTGCCCGCGCGGCGGCTGCGCGCGCGCGGCCACCGCCTCGCCCGGATGGTCGGGCTCCTCGACGGCCGCGCCTACTACCGGCTGGACGACTGGCAGGAGCTGCACGGGCAACTGCCCGTCTTCGACCTGATCCGGGCGGGCTGGGAAGAGGGGATGGGCATCACCGGCGAGGCGCGCGCGGACCGCCGGTGGTCGCGCGCCCGCGTCGCGGCCGCGCTGCCCGCGCTCGCCTGGCGCGCGGCCGGGCACCGCCGCGCCACCGTCCGGTTCCTGCGCTGGTGGGACGCGCTGATGGCGGACGTGCGCGGCCCCGCGTCCCGCCCGCTCGCCGAGTACTCCCCGGACGAGCTGATCACCTTGTACCGGTGGGTGTGGGCCGAGGTGTCGGTGCGCTGGGGCGTCACGCTCGCCAACGGCGTCTACGGCCTGCTCCTCATGCGGGCGGCGACCGCGCTGCTGCGCCGCTGGGCGGGCGCCGGGCCGGAGCTGCTGCCCGGGCTGCTGTGCGGAGGGCCGGAGAACCGGTCGCTCGCCGCCGCCCGCGCCGCCCTCGCGCTAGCCGAGCGCGCCGCCGAGGTGCCCGCGTTGAAGGCCGCCATGCTGGCCGACGACCTGGGCGGACGCACCGACGAGGAGCATCTGCGGGCCGTCTGGGACGACGTCGCCGAGGGCCGGCACGGCGCCTTCCTCGCCACGTCCGCACGCGCCTACCTGTGCCGTTACGGCGACCGGGCGGTGCACGACCTCAAGCTCGACGAGCCGACGCCGCGGCAGCGGCCCTGGATGACCGCCGCGGTGCTGCGGCCGCTCGTCCGGCAGGGGGCGACGGTCGCCGCGAACCGTGAGGCCGAGGCGCGCGCCGCGGCCGATGCGCGCCGCCGCCTGCGCGAATCCTGCCCCGGCCCGGCCAGACGGGTGGTCCTGCGCGTACTGCTCGGCATGATGCGCTGGTCCGTGCGCGCGCGGGAGGACGCCCGGTTCTGCCGCACGCAGTTGTTCGGGCTGTCCCGCGAGGTGATGTGGCGCCTCGGCGGCGAGCTCGCCGCGGCCGGGCTGCTCGACGACCCGCTCGACGTCGCCGACCTCACCGTGGAGGAGGTCATCGGCGCGTTCGACGGCACGCTGCCCGGCGCCGACCTGCGCGGGCTCGCCGCGCTGCGGCGCGCCGAACGCGTCCGGAACCAGGCCGTGCCGCCGCCGCCCGCGCTGCTGTCGGCGCCCGCCACGCGCCCCGCCGCCGCCGCGCTGCCCCACGCGCGCCCCCTCGGCCCGGAGCCGGACGCCGGCGAGGACGGCACGCTGCGCGGGCTCGGATCCGGCGGCGGGACGGTCCGGGGCCGCGCGAAGGTCGTGCTCGACCCGCGCGTCCCGCCCGGCGACTGCGCGGGCCGCATCCTCGTCGCCCGCGAGACCGACCCCGGCTGGCTCGCCCTGATGATCGCCGCGTCCGGGCTGGTCGTCGAGCGCGGCACCCTGCTCTCGCACACCGCCGTCACGGGACGGCTGCTCGGCGTGCCCACCGCGGTCGCGGTCGGCGGCGCCGTCGCCCACATCCCCGACGGCGCCTGGATCGAGCTGGACGGGCGGTCCGGCACGGTCCGGATCCTCGGCGCCCCGGCGGGCGCCGCCGCCGGCTGACCCCCGGAACCGCCCGAGAACCCCGCGAAGAATGAGGAGTCGACACGTGGAAGAAGGAGCGTTCGGCCCGGCCGCGCAGGAGCGGGCGGCCGCCGAGGCGGAGGCCGAGATCGGCCGGCTGTGCGAGCGGCTCGCCGAGGGCCTGGCGATGGGCCTGGACGAGGGCCGCGAGATGGTCGGCGGCGCGATGGCGGAGTTCCTGGTGGACTTCTTCGAGACCGTCCGGGCCAAGGGCTCCCGTCCCGGGATGCGGGGGATGGTCGCGCTGCCGATGCTGGTGCACGGCGCGGAGGCCGGCGACCCGGCGCCCGCCCGGCCGCTCGCCGTCGTCCACCTGCTGTGGTGGGCGGCGGCCCGCTACCTGGACGACCTGACCGACGTGCCCGGCGCCCCGTCGGCCGGCAACACCGCGGTCGCCAAGCGGGTGCTGACGGCGCTGGCGGTGGGCGGCCAGCTGCCCGCCCGGCTCGTCGCGGACCTGCCGGTGCCCGACGCCGTCCGCCTCGGGCTGGCCGACGAGGTGTCGCGGGTCTGGCTGGACGCGGTCGACGGGCAGCTCCGCGATCTCACCGAACGCCCGTCGGCCGCCACGCCCGCGTCGGTGCTGCGCGCCTACGCGGGCAAGACGGGCGCGCCGTACGCGATGGCGGCGGCGTCCGCGGCCCGGCTCGCCGGCGCGGGCGCCGACCGGGCCGGCGGCTGGCGCGCGTTCGGCCGCCGGCTGGGCGTGCTCCGCCAGCTCGTCAACGACCAGCGCGACCTGGCGTCGGGACGCCACGAGGACCTCGCCAACGGCACCGCCACGTACCTGCTGGCGCACCTGCTGTCCACCCTTCCGCCCGCGCGGCGGCGGGAGGCCCTCGCGCTCCATGCGGGCGCCCGCCACTCGGCGTGCGCGCGCGCCGAGCTGACCGCCTGGATGCTCGACGAGGACGTGTTGGACGGCTACGCCGCGTCCGTCGCGCCGCTCATCGGGCACGCGCACGACCTGCTCGGGCTGCTCGGCGGCGACCCCGCGTTCGTCCGCGGCCTGCACGACCTGGTCGACGAGACCGCCGTGCACCTGCCCGGACTGCGGCTGGCCGTGGCCTGAGAGGAGGACCCCGCATGACTACGGCCGGCGGACTGCCGGACTTCCTCGCGGCGCAGGGCCCGCGGGTCGCCGCGGCGGTCGGCGAGGCGCTCGGCGGCCACCCGGCGCACCAGCCGATCCGGCGCACCGCCGCGCCGCTGTTCGGCGGCCGGGAGGAGACCGCCGCGCGGCTGCTCGCGCTCGTCGCGGCGGGCGGGCCGCTGCCCGCCGACGACCTCGCCCGGTTCCGCGACCTCGGGGTGATGGCGGCGCGGCAGGGCATCCCGCTGCCGGTGCTGTCGGAGGTGTGGGACGGCGCGCTCGCCGCGGCGGCGCGGACCTGCTGGGCGGGCGCGCCCGCCGGCCTGTTCACCGAGCTTGCCGAGGCGACGGGCCGCGCCGCGCGGCTCGCGGGACGGGCCCGGGAGGCGTGCATCCAGGGCTACGCGGACGCGCCGCGCGAGGGCGTCCGGTCCCGGCCGCTGCGCCGGCTGCTCGCCGAGACGCTGATCGACGGCGCGCCCGCCGGGGTCATCGCGGACGCCGCCGGGGTCGCGCTCGCGCCCTGCTACCTGGTGCTGCGCTGTGAGGCGCCCGGCCTCGGCGCGGCCGCCGCGGCGCACTGGGCGCGGGCCCGCGAGCACCTGGAGGCGATCGACGGCGTGCTCTACTCCGGCGACCTCGCCGAGCTGGTCGCGCTGTTCCCGGCCGGGGACCCGGTGCGCGCCGAGGTGCTAGCCGCCGAGTTCGTCGCCGTGCTCGCCACTTGGACGCGGGGGCCGGTGCACGCCGCCGAGTCCTGCCGGGGCGATCTCAGCGGCATCCCCGACGCGCTGGAGGAGGCGTCCCGGGTGCTGACGGTCGTCAAGGCGATCCCGGACGCCGAGGACCGCCCCTACCGCGCCGACGAGCTGCTCGTCGAGCTGGCGATCCTCGGCCAGCCCGGCATCCGGGAGCGGCTTGCCGCGGTGCTGTCCCCGCTGGACGCCGGCACTGACCTGCGCCGGACCCTGGAGGTGCTGCTCGCCTGCAACCTCGACCGCGAGCGCGCCGCCCGGGAGCTGTGGATCCACCGCCGGACGCTGCACTACCGGCTCGACCGCATCCGCGACCTGTCCGGCATCGACCCGAGCTCCGCGCGCGGCATCCAGCTGTTCCGCGCCGCGCTCACCTCGGCGCGGCTCACGAGCCTCGAACGCGACGGCCGCCGGGCGGAGGAGGCGTCGCTGCCGCCGCCGCTGAGCGCCTGATCCTTCCCGACGCGACCCCGACCCGACTCCGACCCGACCGCCCCCGTCCGGAGAGCGATCTTGGACTTCCCCCTGCCGCACCGTCCCGGCGTCCCGCTGGACCCCGGCCACCTGCGGCGGCTGCGCGAGCGGCCGCTGACGCCCGTCCGGCTGCCCGGCGGCCACGACGCGCTGCTGGTCACCCGGCACGCCGACGTCCGCGCCGTCCTCGCGGGCGACGGGTTCGGACGCGAGGCCTGGACGGGCGGCACCCTGTTCGCCCGCGACGCCCCGTCCCTGGCCCTCGTCGCCTCCGACCCGCCGACTCACACGCGCCGCCGCCGCGCCGTCCAGGCCCGGTTCACCGCCCGCCGCGCCGAAGCGGACCGCCCGCGCGCCGAGGCCCTCGCCGAACGCCTGCTGGACGACCTGGAGGCGGCCGGGCCGCCCGCCGACCTCCTCGCCCATTTCGCCATACCGCTCCCGTACGCCCTCATCCGCGACATGCTCGGCGTCCCGGCCGGCGACCTCGGCAGGCTGCTGCCGTGGACCGGCGCGCTGATGTCGGCGGGCCACGTCCCCGCCGCTGAGGTCGAGGCGGCCCGCGCGGGCATGTTCGGCTACTTCTCCGCCCTGCTCGACGCCCGCCGCGCCGCGATCGCCGCCGGAGACCCCGGCGGCGACCTGCTCACCGAGCTGCTGGCGGACCCCGCCGAGCGGCTGACCGCCAAGGAGATCACCGTCTTCGGGCTCGGGCTGTTCATGGCGGGCGGCGAGACCACGTCCAACTTCCTCGCCGCGTGCGTCCTGGAGTTGATCGCGCGGCCGGACCTGGCCGCGGCGCTGCGCGCCGACCCGTCCCGCGTCCCGGCGGCGGTCGAGGAGTTCCTGCGCTGGGTGTGGTTCGGCGGCACCGGCGGCCGGCCGCACGTCGTGCTCGCCGGCACCCGCCTCGGCGGGACGGCGCTGCGGCGCGGCGACGTCGTCGTCCCGCTGACCGACGCCGCCGACCGCGACCCGGACGCGTTCCCGGACGCCGACGCGTTCCGTCCGGACCGCTCGCCCAACCCGCACCTCGGCTTCGGCCACGGCCGCCACCTGTGCCTCGGCGCGCCGCACGCCCGGATGCAGCTCCAGGTCGCGATCACCGCGCTGCTCCGCCGGCTCGACGGCCTCGACCTGGCGATCGACCCGGCGCTGCTGCGCTGGCGCGAGCGGATGTTCGTGCGCGGCGTCTGGGAGCTGCCCGTGACCTGGCGCCCGCGGCGTTGACGAGCGGCGGGGCGGGGGCCGGCCGGTGCCGCCGCATCGGACGGTACGTCGCCGGGAGCTACCCGCCGGTCCCGTCGCTGGTGCTCGCGGTCGCGTGGGCGTACGGGGTCACCGGGCTGTTCGCCGCGCTCGACCCGCTCGTCACGCGGTGGCGGCCCGGAGCCGGGACGGCGGTCGCGGCGGTCACGGTGTTCGCCGACCTGCTGCTGATGCGGGCGCTGGACGACGTCCGCGACCTGGACTACGACCGGCGGTTCAACCCCGGCCGTCCGCTGGCGTCCGGCACGGTCCGGGTCGGTGACCTCGGCGTTCTCTATGCCCTCGGGGCCCTGGCCGTTCTGGCGCTCAACGCGGCGCGGCCGTGGCAGGCCGCGATCCTGGGCGTTCAACTGGCCTACGGGATCGTCGTGGTCGCCGTGCATCGCCGGTGGGGATGGCCGCCGGGGGAGCGGCTGCTCGTGAACCTGCTGGTCAGCCTGCCCGCACCCGTCCTCCTGCACGCCTACCTGTACGCGGGTTACCTGCACGCGGCGGGGCATGGCGCCGGTTGGGCCGGGTGCGCCGCCGTCGTCGTGGCCGTCCTCGCGGCCGGGCACGCCGAGCTGGCGAAGAACATCACGCGGGAGCCGCGGCCAGGGGAGCGGACCTACGCCGCCGCGCTCGGACTCCGGGGCAGCGCCGGCCTCGCCCTCGCGGCGCCCGCGCTGTCGGCCGCCCTGCTCGCGGCATGGTCACGGGCACCGCTCGCCTGGACGCCCGCCGCGGTCCTGCCGCTCGCGGTCCCGGCGGCGGCCGGCCACCGGTTCCTGCGCGGCCGGGCCCGCTGGCCGGCGGCCGCGCCCCCGCTCCACCTGCTGCTCACCTTCGCCGGGTACGCCGCACTCGGCCTGGCCAGGTGACGCGCGGCGACGTCAGGCGAGCCCCATCTCGCGCTTGGCGGCCTCGAACTGCACCGCCATCGCCTCCGACAGCGCCTTCGCGCCCGACAGCGGGCGCACCATGACGCAGAACTCGTCGATCAGCCCGGAGTCGTCGTGGTGCAGGAAGTCGCAGCCGTGCACCTCGCGGTCGCCGACCCGCGCCTTGAACACCAGCGCGTGGTCGCGCCCGTCGCTGATCTCCCGGACGTAGCGGAAGTCGGTGAACACCCGGGTCACCGCGCGCAGGATCGCCGACACCACCGGGCGGCCGTCATAGGGCGCGAACGCCACCGGGCTGAGGAACCGCACGTCCTCGGCCAGCAGGTCGGGCAGGGCGTCGAGGTCGCCCTGCTCGATGGCCGCGCGGAAAGGGTGCATCGGGCCTGCCTCCATGCCGGGTCTCGTCGCCGCTCGGTGCCGTCCGCGCTCGCGCGGATCAGGGCGGCGGGCGGCGGGCGGCGTCCCGCCGAGCCTATTGCGATCTCCGCCGGCGGGTCGTGCCGGGGGCACGCCGACCTGACCGGCATGACTCCTTTTTCTCATCCCTGTGGCTCTATCGGTAAATTTCGGTCTTCGCGGAGAGTGATGCTGGTCTCATTCTCCGTCGCGGGCCACCGCCCCGGGAATGAAACCGGCTCTGATCGTCTTGATCACGGGGTGCGCCCGCCGCCCTCAGCGCGGCGCCCCCACCCCGCCGCACGGACCGATCCACCCTCCCGGAGGCGTACCAGCGTGACCCAGCCCGCCACCGCCCAGCACCCGCGCACGGCCGCTCCCGCCGGCGCCGCGGCCGCCGGCCACGAACCCGACCTCGGCCTGCCGGCCGAGCGCGGATCGGGCCTGCTGATCGCCGTCCTGGCGTTCGCCGGCATCGTCGTCGCGGTCATGCAGACCCTGCTGATCCCGGTCATCGGGCAGCTGCCGCAGCTGCTGCACACCTCGCTGTCGAACGCGACGTGGGCGATGACCGCGACGCTGCTGTCCGGCGCCGTCGCCACCCCGATCATGGGACGGCTCGGCGACCTGTACGGCAAGAAGCGGATGACGCTCGTCAGCATCGGCACCGTCGTCGTCGGCTCGCTGGTCGCCGCGGTCAGCTCGCAGCTGCTGCTGGTGGTGGCCGGCCGCGCGATCCAGGGCTTCGCGATGGGCGCGATCCCGCTCGGCATCGGCCTGATGCGCGACTCGCTGCCGAAGGAGCGGCTCGGCTCGGCGCTCGCGCTGATGAGCTCCTCGATCGGCGTCGGCGGCGCGCTCGGCCTCCCGGTGGCGGCCTACATCGCCCAGCACTTCAGCTGGCACATGCTCTTCTACGGCGCCGCCGCGCTCGGCGCCGTGTCGTTCGCGCTGGTGGCGTTCGCCGTCCCCGAGTCGAAGGTGCGGGCGAAGGGGCGCTTCGACATCGCCGGGACGATCGGCCTCACCGCCGGGCTGCTGGCCGTGCTGCTCCCGATCACCAAGGGCGGCGACTGGGGCTGGACGAGCCCCCGCACGCTCGGGCTCGGCGCGGCCGGCGTCGTGATCCTCGTCCTGTGGGGCGTCGTCGAGCTGCGGCTGCGCGACCCGCTGATCGACCTGCGCACCACCGCGCGCCGCCAGGTGCTGCTCACCAACCTCGCCGCGATCACCATCGGCGTCTCGTTCTACGCGATGTCGCTGGTGTTCCCGCAGCTGCTGGAGCTGCCCACCGCGACCGGCTACGGCCTCGGGCAGTCGCTGCTGGTCGCCGGGCTCGCCGTGGCCCCGATGGGCATCGCGATGATGCTCGTGTCGCCGCTGTCGGCGCGCATCTCCGCCGCGTTCGGCGCCAAGACCTCGCTCATCCTCGGCATGCTCGTGATCGGCGGCGGCTACGGCGCGGCGCAGGGCCTGATGAACGCGGTGTGGCAGGTGGCGCTGGTCTCGGCGCTCGTCGGCGCCGGCATCGGGCTGGCCTACTCGGCGCTGCCCACCCTCATCCTCGGCGCCGTCGACCCGTCGGAGAGCGGCGCCGCCAACGGCGTGAACACGCTGATGCGCTCCATCGGCACCTCGGTGTCCAGCGCGCTGCTCGGCACCGTCCTCGCCCGCAACACCGTCCACTTCGGCGGCGCCGAGGTGCCGGACATGACCGGCTTCCGGATCTCGTTCGTGATCGCGACCGGCGCCATCGCGCTCGGCGTCCTGCTCGCCGCGTTCCTGCCGTCCGCGCGCCGCGCGGCGCGGCCCACCGGGCACCCGGCCCCGCCCGCGCCCGCAGGGGCCAGCGCTCCTGCTGTGGTCGAGGCACCGGCGCAGAGTCCGGCCGTCGCCGAGCCGCCCACCTGGGGTGACGGCCCGGCGGTGCGCGGCCGGGTGCTGCGCCCCGACGGGACGCCGCTCCCCGGCGCCACCGTCACCCTGATCGACGCGACCGGCCGCCAGCTCGGCGTGATCGCCACCGGCGGGGACGGCGGGTACGCGATCGCCGCGCCCGCGCCCGGCGGCTACGTGCTCGTCGGGTCCGCGCACGGCCACCAGCCCGAGGCCGCCACCGTCACGGTGCTCGACGGCCCGGCCGCCGCCGACCTGGTCCTCGGCGGCATCGGCGGCCTCGCCGGAACGGTCCGCGACGAGGCGGGCGAGCCCGTCGCCGGCGCCGTCGCGGTCGCCACCGACCAGCGCGGCGAGGTCGTCGGCTCCCGCGTCACCGGCCCGGACGGCGCGTTCGCGCTGGCCGACCTCGCGCCCGGCGGCTACACGCTCACGGTCAGCGCGGCCGGGCACCGGCCCGCCGCGCGCCCCGTGCGGGTCGAGGGCGGCGAGCCGACCCCGGTGGAGATCGGGCTGCCCGCGGCGCCCGCGCTGCGCGGCACCGTCCGCGGCCGCGCCGGCGAGGCGCTCGGCGACGCGCACGTGTCGCTGGTCGACCAGGCCGGGAACGTCGTCGCCACCACCCGCACCGGCCCGGACGGGGGCTACGCGTTCGACGGCCTCGCCCCCGAGGACTACACCGTCATCGCGTCCGGATACCCACCGGTCGCGGTGCCGCTCGACCTGTCCGGCGCCGGGCGCGACGACTTCGACGTCACGCTGTCCCACCGCCGGGGCGAGTAGCCGGTCCCGGGGGCCGCCGCGGCCCGGCGCGTCAGGCGCCGGGCCGCAGCAGCACCTTGATGGCGCCGTCCTGCTTCTTCTGGAACATCTCGTACGCCTCCGGCCCCTTCTCCAGCGGCACGCGGTGCGTCGTGAAGTCCATGACGCCGAGCGGGTCGTCGTCGCCCGCGACGAGCGGCATGATGTCGTCGATCCAGCGCTTCACGTGCGCCTGCCCCATCCGCAGCGTGATGCCCTTGTCGAACATCTGCAGCATCGGCAGCGGGTCGGTCATGCCGCCGTACACGCCGCTCAGCGAGATCGTCCCGCCCCGGCGGACGACCTCGATCGCCGTGAGGAACGCCGAGAGCCGGTCCACGCCGACCCGCTGCATCAGCGGCGCGGCGCTGTTGCCGGGCATCAGCCCGGTGAGCGTCTGGGCGAGCTTCGCGCCCGGCGAGCCGTGCGCCTCCATCCCGACCGCGTCGATCACCGAGTCGGTGCCGCGCCCGCCGGTGATCTGCCGGACCGCGTCCGGCACGTCGTCGGCCTCGTCGGCGTCGATCACCTCGATGCCGTGCCGGCGGGCCATCTCCAGCCGCTCCGGGACGAGGTCGACGCCGATGACCCGGTGGCCGAGGTGGCGGGCGATCCGCGCGGACATCTGGCCGATCGGGCCGAGCCCGAGCACCGTCACCGAGCCGCCCTCGGGGATCTCCGCCCACTGCACCGCCTGCCACGCCGTCGGCAGCACGTCGGACAGGTAGACGAACCGCTCGTCCGGCGGGCCCTCCGGCACCTTGATCGGGCCGAAGTGCGCCTGCGGCACCCGCAGGTACTCCGCCTGCCCGCCCGGCACCTGCCCGTACAGCCGGGTGTAGCCGAACAGCGCCGCGCCCATGTCGCTCTCGCGGACCTGCGTCGTCTCGCACTGCGCGTACAGCTGCTTCTCGCACATGTGGCAGCGGCCGCAGGAGATGTTGAACGGGATGACCACCCGGTCGCCCGGCTTGACGTGCTTCACGTCCGGGCCGGTCTCCTCGACGATCCCGATCGGCTCGTGGCCCAGCACGTCCCCCTCGCTCATGAACGGCCCCAGCACCTCGTACAGGTGCAGGTCCGAGCCGCAGATCCCGGACGAGGTGACCCGGATGACCGCGTCGTCCGGTTCCTTGATCTTCGGGTCGGGGACGTTCTCGACGCGGACGTCGCGCTTGCCGTGCCAGGTGAGCGCCTTCATCGTGTTCCTCCTAGAGCGGGTCTAGGGCGCTAGAGCGGGTCTAGGGCGGACTACCCGGCGCACCGGGGTGAAACGTGAGCGGCGCGCGCTCCGGACTGGACGGGTCGATCGCGGGTAATCCACGACCATGACCCCCCTCCCGGACGGCGACACGGACACGGCCCGCCTTCGCCTGGGCGTCCTCGACATCGGTTCCAACTCGGCCCACCTGCGCATCGCGGACCTGTGCCCCGGAGAGGCGCCCGCACCCGTGCGGTCGGTGAAGAGCGCCGTGCGGCTGGCCGAGTCGACCGACCGGCACGGCGTGATCGGCCGGCCCGCCGTCGGGCGGCTGATCGGCGCGGTGCGGGAGGCGTCCGCCGCCGCGTCCGCCGCCGGGGTGGGGGAGCTGCTGCCGCTCGCCACGTCGGCGCTGCGCGACGCCGCGAACCGCGACGACGTCACCGCCGAGGTCCGCGCCGCGACCGGCGTGACGCTCGGGTTCCTGTCCGGCGAGGAGGAGGCGCGGCTGACGTTCCTCGCCGTGCGGCGCTGGTACGGCTGGTCGGCGGGGCCGCTGCTGCTCGCCGACATCGGCGGCGGGTCCATGGAGCTGGCCTACGGAGCCGGGGACGAACCTGAGATCGCGCTGTCGCTGCCGCTCGGCGCGGGCCGGCTCACCCGGCACCACCTGCCCGCCCGCCCGCCGGTCCGCAAGCGGACCCGCAAGGCGCTGCGCGCGCACGTCCGGTCCGTGCTGAAGGAGGCGACGAGCGAGATCGTCGAACGGCCCGCGCCCGTCCGGGCGGTCGCGACGTCCAAGACGTTCACCCAGCTGGCGCGTCTGTGCGGCGCGCCGAAGAGGAAGGCCGGGCCGTACGCGCCGCGCCGCCTCGACCGCGCGGACCTGCACGGCTGGATCCCGACGCTGGCGAAGCTGCCCGACGAGGAGCGCGCGCGGCTGCGCGGGGTGAAGGCGTCGCGGGCGCACCAGATCCTGGCCGGCGCGATCGTCGCCGAGGCGGTCATGGACGTCCTCGGCCTGGACGGGCTCGACGTGTGCCCGTGGGCGCTGCGCGAGGGCCTCTTCCTGGACCGGCTCGACGCGCTGGCCGCCGGGCGCCCGGCGGCGCCGCCGTTCGGGACCGCCGGGATCATCGTCCCGTGAACTTGCGGGACATACATCTGTGGCCCATGTGTCTTGACATCTCGCGAACGGGCCGTCCACGCTTGTTCCGTTAATTTGCGGTACATAGATCCGCGATACGGTGCCCGGCAGGGCACTGTCGGGAGGGACGTGAGCGATGAGGGCTCCCGGCAACGCCGTCGAACCGGACCTCGACCGCGACGCCGGCGTGCGAGGCCTCCTCGCCGGCGCGCTGCGCGCCGCCGTCCCCGCGATCGTCGCGGAGACCGTCGAGGAGGTGCGGCGCGAGATCCCCGCGTACGCCGCCCCCGACTGCCGGGACGCGCTCGAACTCGCCGCCGGATGCGCGCTCGGCGCCTTCGCGGACCTGGTCGAGCGGCCCGGCCCGCCCCCGGCGGACCTCCTCGCCTTCTTCCGCCGGGCCGGCGCCGCCGAGGTGCAGGAGGGCCGCCCCGCGAGCGCCCTCCAGAACGCGGCGAACGTCGCGACCCGCGTCGCCGTCCGGCACCTGTCCCGGGTCGCCGACACGCTCGACGCCGAGGTGCCGCCCGGCCTGTACGGGCAGGTCGTCTCCGCGCTCTTCCCGTTCCTGAACCGGCTGATGGCCGCCGTCGCGCAGGGCCGCGCCGAGGCGTCCCGCGACCCCGCCGCGATGCTGCTGCGCCGCCGCCGCGCGCTGCTCGGCGCGCTGCTCGCCCGCCCGGAGACCGAGCCTCGGCGGATCGCCGGCCTCGCGCAGGAGGCGCGATGGCCGCTGCCGGCCCGCGCCGCCGCCGTCGCGCTCGCCCCCGGAACCGGACCGGCCCGGCTCCGCGCCTTCCCGCCCCAGGTGCTGGACGGCCGGCACCTCCCCGAACCGTGCCTGATCGTCCCCGATCCACGGGACCCGGCGCACCGCCGGACGCTGGCCCCGCTCCTGGCCGGCCTCACGGCGGCCGTCGGCCCCGCCGTCGAACCCGCCGCGCTCGGCAAGTCGCTGGCCTGGGCGCGGCAGGCGCTCGCCCTGGCCCTGGACGGCACGCTCGGCGGGCCCGGCGGCGCGCCGCCCCGCGAGGGCCCGATCATCGCCGCCGACCACGCGCCCACCCTCGCGGTGCTGCGTCACCGCGACCTCGTCGAGCATTCCGCGCGGCGCCGGCTGAATCCGCTGCTGCGGCTCCGGCCGAATCGCCGAACGCAGTATGCGCGGACCCTCGAGGCGATGCTGGAATGCGGATTCAACGCCTCCGCCGCGGCGGCCCGGCTGCACGTCCACCCGCAGACCGTCCGGCTCCGGCTGCGCAAACTCGACGAATTGTTCGGCGCCGAGATCCACGACCCGTCCCTGCACGTCGAACTGCTGATGGCGTTGCGCCTTTGGCTCGCGACGGCCCGTCCCGACGGCCAGCCCGACTGGTTCGAGAACGGCGTAGCGAGCACCCACGCATAAACCTTCGAATCGGTGAGCGCCGCCCCTCGCGATTTCGTCGCCGGCGCAGTTATCCGGTGGCCGCGGCCCTGGAATCGTCGTACCGGTGAACGCGCCGCTCGACCGGAGGGAAACGCCATGAGCAGTACCGTGCCCGACCTCGGGGACACCGACCAGCTGAAGGCGATGCTGGAGGACGTCGCCTCGCCCGAGCAGCTCCGCGCGCTGCTGGACGCGCCCGGCGTCGACGACGAGATGATCGACGGGTTCGTCGCCGCCGTCGGCGCGGAGGGCGTCCTGGACAAGGTGTTCGGCCTGATGGGCGAGCACTTCGTCGCCGAGCGCGCCGGGAACGACGGCGGCGTGGTCCGCTGGGACGTGACCGCGCCGGGCGGAACGCTGTCCTACGGGCTGTCGATCCGCGACGGCGCCGCCATCGGCGAGCGCGGCGCGCCCGCCGGCCCGAAGGTGACGCTCACGCTGTCCGTGCCGACGCTGCTGCGGCTGTGCGCGGGCCGGCTGAACGGCGTGGAGGGCTTCATGACCGGCAGGATCAAGCTGGCCGGGGACATGATGTTCGGCGCGAAGCTCCCCGGCTGGTTCGACTACTGACCGGCCGCGGGCCCGGCCCCCGCCCGGTTGCCGGGCGCGGGGCCGCTCGTGTGCGCGGAGCCGGCGGTGTGCGGGTCAGACGGGCAGGTCGGGGACGGTGTCCGCGTCGCGCTCCCGGCCGTCCAGCGGCGGGGGAGTGAGGCCCAGGCTCTCGATCTGGCGGGCGAACTCGGCCTGGATCTCGGCGTGCAGCGAGCGCGCCAGGAGGCCCTGCACCGCCTGCATGCCGATCGGCCGCAGCCGCCGGATCACCTCGCCGACCTCGCGGACGTCCCGGTCGCCGGCCCGCGCGTCCAGCCCGGCGTGCTCCACCGTCAGCCGGACGAACTGGCGGGCGATCGCGTCCACGTCGCCGCGCAGCCGGCCGGCGATCTCGAAGACCGCGTCCAGCGCGATGCCGGCCTCGACGAGGCCCGCGCCGACCTCCAGCAGCCGCGGGCTCGGCACCTCGTACTCCTCGCCCGTCCACCGGATGAACTCGAGCTCCTCGGCCCGCTGCAGCTTCGGGAAGTCGGCGGGCGTCCGGCCCTCGAGCACGTCCTCCGGGACGTCCGGGTAGAACCGCCGCACGACCTGCGCGAGCGTCATCCGGGCGGGCTCCTCGTCCGACCACGGGTCGTGGATGACCCGCTCCAGGCCGAGCAGGTCGGCCAGGTTGTGGCCGCGCTCCCACGCCGACAGCATCTCGCCGATGCTCGCCAGCGTGTAGCCGCGGTCCTTGAGCCGGGCGATGAGGTGGATGCGCGCCAGGTGGGCGTCGTCGTAGAAGCCGACCCTGCCCTTCATGCGGGGCGGCGGGAGCAGGCCGCGCTCCTGGAAGCCGCGCACGTGCCGGACCGTGGTCCCGGCCGCGCGCGCCAGGTCGTCGATTCGGAAGTCAGCCATGCCCGTCTCTTCGCCTCGGCGGTCGGTGTCCTCATCGTACTCACAAACGCTGGCGCGGTTATCCGCGGTCCATTGAGTCATGGACCGCGGATTCACGGCACATAGCGCGCGGTCGAGACGGGTCGAGGCGCGGCCACGGGGCGGTCGGGGTCGTTAGGCGAGCGCGACCACGGCCTCGGCGGTGTACGTCAGGAACGTGAACGTCTCCTGCAGGTACAGCCGGACGCTCGTCGCGTCGTGCGACTCGTAGCCGACCGACAGGTCCTGGCCGACGCGCAACTCGAAGTCGCCGCCCCGGGTCGACAGCAGGAACGCGCCGGAGATCGCGGGCGCCCAGACGATGTCGCCGCTGACCAGCCGGGCGAGGTGCTCGTGGATCGGGTAGCCGTGGTCGGACGTCTCGTTCACCGCCGTGTAGGCGTCCGCGCTGAGCGCCAGCGAGTACGGGCCGTCCACCCCGGCCAGCCGCAGCGCCGTCACCGCCCGCGCGACCGCGTTCGGGTAGTCGCGCGGCTCGTCCGGCAGCGCGATCGCCGGGTTCGCGGACGCGGCGCGCAGCCCCTCGATGCCCGCCGCGGCGTACCCCTCGAAGATCGCGCGGTCCTCGGCGCGGGCGATCAGCCGGGCCGCGTCCTTGGCGGGCTGCCAGTCCGGGTCCTTCGCGCCGCGCTCCACGTCGTCGACGTCCTGCCGGGCGACGGTGAACGGCACCCGCAGCTCCACCAGCGGACGGGCCCGCCGCACGTGCGCCTGCACGCCGTCGGCGGGCGCCTCGACCGGGTCGAGGTGCCCGGTGGTGACGGCCGCGAGCGCGACGCCGCCCGCCTCCGGCACGTCCACCAGCCGCCGCCCGGCGAGGTTGCGGGTGACGGTCCGGCGGATCTCCGCCTCCAGGTCGTCCCATGCGGCGGCGGAGATCGGGGCCAGTTCGCGGTGCAGGTTGTTCAAGGTGCGCTCCTCTTCAGGTCGCCGATGCCCAGGGATCCGTCGTCGCTGGGAAGCGGGGGCGGGTCGTCGAGAAAGTCGGCCGTGGGGACGTGGAACAGGGTCCCGGTCACGGCGGTCGAGAAGTCGAGCAGCCGGTCGTGGACGCCGGGCGGGTCGCCGAGGAACATGTTCCGCAGCATCTCCTCGGTGACCTCCGGGGTGGCGGAGTAGCCGATGAAGTAGGTGCCGAACTCGCCGTCGCGCAGGTTCCCGAACGGCATGTTGTCGCGCAGGATCTCGCGCTCCTCGCCGTCCGGCCCGGTGATCGAGGTGAGCGCGACGTGCGCGCCGGGCGCCTTCATGGCGTCGGGGATCTCGATGTCGGACAGCTTGCGGCGGCCGACCGCGTCCTCCTGCTGCTCGACCGTGAGCGCGTTCCACGCCCGCATGTCGTGCAGGTACTTCTGGACGATCACGTAGCTGCCGCCGGCGAACCCCGGGTCCTCGTCGCCGATGACGACGGCGGCGCGGGCGTCCTCGCCGGTAGGGTTCTCGGTGCCGTCGACGAAGCCGAGCAGGTCGCGCTGCTCGAAGTAGCGGAAGCCGTGCACCTCGTCCACGACGGTCGCCGCGCCGGCCAGCCGCTGCATGATCTGCGCGGCGAGTTCGAAGCACAGGTCCATCTGGTGCGCGCGGATGTGGAACAGCAGGTCGCCGGGCGTCGCGGGGGCGGTGTGCACCGGGCCGGTCAGCTCGGCGAACGGGTGCAACTCGGCGGGGCGGGGCCCGGAGAACAGCCGGCCCCAGGCGTCCGAGCCGATGCCGGTGACGCAGGTCAGCCCGCCGCCCGGGACGCGGAAGCCGACCGCGCGGACGAGCCCGGCCAGGTCGGGCAGCAGCTCGGCGACCACGGGCTCGCCGCCCGGGTCGACGGTCACCACCAGGAAGATCGCCGAGCCGGTCAGCGGCCCGAGCACCTCCTGGGACGCGCCGGCGCGCGGGGCGCTCACCGGCGGGCCCGCGCGGGCCGGAACGGGCGTGTCATGGCCGACTCCTGACGTGATCGCGGTCTGCGGCTCCCCATTATCCGGGGCGCGCCGGGCGGGCCATACGGCAGGTGTCTGCATTGTCCATGTTTGTCCCGTGACCTGTGGGAAGGGCGGACGGGAACAGGTCCCGCGAGGGAGGAGCAGAGCCATGAGGGCAGTGGTCTGGCACGACGTCGGCGAGATCAGCCTGGACGAGGTGCCCGACCCGGCCGTCCGCGACCCCGAGGACGCGGTCGTCCGGATCACCGCCAGCGCGATCTGCGGGACGGACCTGCACTTCGTCAGGGGCACGATGCCCGATATGGAACCGGGCACGGTCCTCGGCCACGAGGCCGTCGGCGTCGTCGAGGAGGTCGGCCGGGACGTCCGCAACTTCGTGCCCGGCGACCGCGTCGTCATCCCGTCCACGATCGGCTGCGGCCGGTGCTCGTACTGCCGCGCCGGCTACTACGCGCAGTGCGACGTCGCCAACCCGAACGGCCCGTCCGCCGGCTCGTCGTTCTACGGCGGACCGCGGTCGACGGGCCCGTTCGACGGCCTGCAGGCCGAGTACGCGCGCGTCCCGTACGCGCACACCAACCTCGTCGCCATCCCGCCCGGCGTCACCGACGAGCAGGCGCTGATGGTCAGCGACATTCTGCCGACCGGCTGGTTCGGTGCGCGGCTCGCCGAGGTCGGGCCCGGCGACACCGTCGCGGTGCTCGGCGCGGGCCCGGTCGGGCAGCTCGCCGTGCTGTCGGCGCGGATCCAGGGCGCCGGCCGGGTCTTCGTCGTCGACGGGCACGCCGACCGGCTGGAGACGGCCCGGCTGCAGAACGCCGAGACGATCGACTTCAACGCCGAGGACCCGGTCGCGGCCGTCACCGACATGACCGGCGGCATCGGCGCGGACCGCGTGATCGACGCGGTCGGCGTGGACGCCGAGAGCCCGGCGAGCGGCCCCGCCGCCGACGCGATCACCAAGGAGGACCGGGCCGAGTTCGAGCGCGAGCAGGCGCAGGCCGCGCCGCGCACCGGCCAGGACGGCGCGCAGTGGCGCCCGGGCGACGCGCCCGGCGAGGCGCTCCGCTGGGCGGTGGACATGGTCGCCAAGGCCGGCACGATCGGGATCGTCGGGGTCTACCCGCCGCACTTCACCAGCTTCCCGCTGGGCCTGGCGATGAACCGGAACCTGACCGTCAAGGCGGGCAACTGCAACCACCGCCGGTACGTGCCGGGGCTGCTCAGCCGCATCGCCAAGGGCGGCGCCGACCCGACCACCATCCTCACCCAGCAGGCGCGCCTGCCCGGGGTCATCGAGGCCTACGAGGCGTTCGACCGGCGCGAGCCCGGCTGGACGAAGGTGGCGCTGGAGGTCGCCGGATGACGGCCGGCCGCGACAGGGGGGAGCACACCATGAGGATCGCCGACACGAGACGCGTCGAGCAGCTGCTGGGGGACCTGGCGTTCCCCGCCAGCAAGGAGCGGATCGTCGAGCACGCGCACGCCGAGCGCCCGCTGAGCGAGGAGGAGCGGGCGCTGTCGTCGCTGCCGCTCGGCACCTACGGCAGCGCGGCGGAGGTGCTGCGCTCGCTGCCGGTCGACCCCGACCCGGGCCGCACCCCGGCCGAGCAGGCCTACCAGCGGCGGCACCACAACAAGCCGGGCCTCGCCGAGCACATGCGCGACACCGAGCGCCCGCCCGTCCAGGACGAGCTCGGCGACGAAGGCCCCCACTGGCACCCCTGACCCACCCCCCGCGCCCGCGCCCAGCGGCGCGTGACGGCGTTCAGTGCCGCGTGCCCGCGCTCACCGGCCGCGTGTGCGCGCTTGTGGCGTAGCGGTGCGTGACGGCGTCCACCACCGCGTGCCCGCGCTCACCAGCCCGCGCGTGCGCGCCCGCCCGCACCTGGCGCGGGCGCGCGTTTGAAGGGTTTTTCTCCGGTCATTACCAGCCGTTGGTAGTGGACGAGGAGGGGAGCCCGGATGACGGCTGTGCAGGGCACGCCGGACACCAGTGCCGCGGACGCGCTGGCGCGCCACCGCAAGGGGACCAGGATCGGCGATGTTCTCGCCACCACCGACCACAAGATGGTCGGCTACCTATACCTCGGGACGTCGTTCGCGATGTTCCTGATCGCCGGGCTGATGGCGATGTTCATGCGGGCCGAGCTGATGGAGCCCGGCATGCAGGTGATGAACAACCTGCAGTACAACCAGTTGTTCACCATCCACGGCACGATCATGCTGCTGCTGTTCGCGACGCCGTTGTTCGCGGGGTTCGCGAACGTGATCGTGCCGCTGCAGATCGGCGCGCCGGACGTGGCGTTCCCGCGGCTGAACACGCTCAGCTACTACCTGTTCCTGTTCGGCGCGCTCATGGTGCTGGCGGGGTTCCTGATGCCGGGCGGCGCGGCGGCGTTCGGCTGGTTCTCGTATTCGCCGCTGTCGTCGTCCACGTACTCGCCGGGGCTGGGCGGCGACATGTGGGTGATGGGACTGATCGTGTCCGGCTTCGGGACGATCTTCACGTCGGTGAACCTGATGACGACGATCATCGCGATGCGGGCCCCCGGCATGGTGATGTTCCGGATGCCGATCTTCACCTGGAACGCGCTGCTGACCAGCGTGATGGTGCTGATCGCGTTCCCGGTGCTGGCGGCGGCGCTGTTCGCGCTGGAGGCGGACCGCAAGCTCGGCGCGCACATCTACGACGGCGCGAACGGCGGGGCGCTGCTGTGGCAGCACCTGTTCTGGTTCTTCGGCCATCCTGAGGTGTACATCGTGGCGCTGCCGTTCTTCGGCATCGTCACCGAGATCATCCCGGTGTTCTCCCGGAAGCCGATCTTCGGTTATCTCGGCATGGTCTGCGCGACGATCGCGATCACCGGGCTGTCGATGACGGTCTGGGCCCATCACATGTTCGCGACCGGCCAGGTCCTGCTGCCGTTCTTCTCGATGACGTCCTTCATGATCGCGGTGCCGACCGGCATCAAGTTCTTCAACTGGGTCGGCACCCTGTGGAAGGGGCAGCTCACTTTCGAGACGCCGATGCTGTGGGCGATCGGTTTCCTCGTGACGTTCCTGTTCGGCGGTCTCACCGGGGTGATCCTCGCGTCGCCGCCGATGGACTTCCACCTCACCGACTCCTATTTCGTCGTCGCCCATTTCCATTACGTGCTGTTCGGCACCGTGGTGTTCGCGATGTTCGGCGGGTTCTACTTCTGGTGGCCGAAGATGACCGGCAAGAAGCTGAACGAGACCTGGGGGAAGATTCACTTCTGGTCGCTGTTCGTCGGCTTCCACACGACCTTCCTCGTCCAGCACTGGCTCGGCGCCGAGGGCATGCCGCGCCGCATCGCCGACTATCCGAAGCAGTTCGCGCCCTTGAACTTCGTCTCGTCGATCGGCGCGTTCATCCTCGGCGCGTCCACGTTCGCGTTCCTGTGGAACATCTACCGGACGCACCGCCGCGCCCGGCCCGTCGAGACCGACGACCCGTGGGGCCACGGCGCCTCCCTGGAGTGGGCGACCTCGTGCCCGCCGCCCCGCCACAACTTCGAGACGATGCCGCGGATCCGTTCCTTCCGTCCGGCGTTCGACCTGCACTACCCGCCGAAGGAGCCCCCGCAGGAGTCCGAGCCCGCGCTCCCGCAGCCTCCCGCCGGCGCCTGAGCAGCAGACCTTTCCGGTGGTACGGCCGGAGCCCGGCGCGCCGCGAGGGGGGCGCCGGGCTCCGGCGTTGGAGATCCTCCGGGCCTATGAGCCTTCCTTCTTCTCCTTCTCCACGGCGCCGTCGCGCTTGAGGTCGCCCTGCCCGCCGCCGTGCGACTCGGTCTGGTAGTTCAGGTAGAACCGGTTGGTGCGGGTCCGGACCTGCGTGCGGACGCGGCCGGGCGTCGGCAGCGGGATGATGTGGTGCGGGTAGGCGGCGACCAGTTCGCGGGGCTGCCGAGTCTGCAGGATGGCGGCCTCTTCCGGCGCCGACTGCTCGTGCCGCTCGGTGTACCCGCCCTCCGGGGTCAGGGAGATCAGCCCGCTCTCCACGCCCTCCTCGCGTTTCTGCAGGTCGCGGCGTTGCAGGCTCAGGCAGACGCGGCGCGCGACGATGAACGCGAGCACCGGGAAGACGAAGAACCCCACACGGAAGAACCAGGTCGTCCAGAACAGCGGGATCTTGAAGGTGTTGGACAGGACGTCGTTGCCGCCCGCCGCCCACAGGTTCCCGTACCAGGCGATGACGGCGGCGCCGATCGCCGTCCTGGTCGCGGCGTTCCGCGGCCGGTCGAGCAGGTGGTGGATGCGTTCGTCCCCGGTCGCCCATCGCTCGAAGAACGGGTAGAGGCCGATGAGGGTGAAGAACACCATCGGCAGGACGACGGCGGGCAGCAGCACGTTCCAGCTGATGGTGTGCCCGGCGACGGTCGTGGAGATCCGCCCCATGATGCGCAGCGAGCCTTCGAGGAACGCGATGTACCAGTCGGGCTGCGACCCGAACGACACCTCGTCCGGGTCGTAGGGCCCGTACAGCCAGACGGGGTTGATCTGCACGAACGCGGCCAGCCCGGCCAGGAACCCGAAGGTGTAGAGGAAGAAGGCGCCGCTCTGCGCCATGAAGCTCGGGAACGTCGGCTCGCCCTGCACCGCCTGCTCGCGCCGCCCCTTGCCGGGCCACTGGGTGTGCGTCTGGTGCCAGAGGATCATCAGGTGCGCGGTGACGAGCGCGAGCAGGATCCCGGGGATCAGCAGGATGTGCACGGTGAACAGCCGCGGGATGAAGGTCTCGCTCGCGGGGAACTGCCCGCCGAACATCCAGAACATGAGGTAGGTGCCGACGACCGGGATGGAGAGCACGATGCCCTCGGCGATCCGCAGCCCGGTGCCCGACAGCAGGTCGTCGGGGAGCGAGTAGCCGGCGAACCCCTCCAGCACCGACAGCGCGAAGAGGGTGACGCCGATCAGCCAGTTGATCTCGCGCGGCTTGCGGAACGCGCCGGTGAAGAAGATCCGCAGCAGGTGGACGCAGATCGCCGCGAGGAACAGGTTCGCGGCCCAGTGGTGGATCTGCCGCATCAGCAGCCCGCCGCGCACGTCGAACGACAGGTCCAGCGTGGACGCGTACGCGTCGCTCATCTTCATGCCGCGCAGCTGGGCGTAGGAGCCGTCGTAGACGACCTCCGCGCCGCTCGGCCGGAAGAACAGGGTGAGGTAAACGCCGGTGAGGATGAGGACGATGAAGGAGTAGAGCGCGATCTCGCCGAGCAGGAACGACCAGTGCTTCGGGAACGCCTTGCCCAGGTTGGTGCGCAGGAAGGTGGTCGAGCCGAGCCGGTCGTTGACCCCGTAGACCAGCTTCCAGCCCGCGGGCATCCGCTGCTTTCCGCCGCCCTTCCCGCCGCCCCGTCCCGCCATCGCGCTCCTCCTGATCATGCCGTCTATCCGCTGGGCGGGTACCCGAGGGGGCGGTGCACAAACGACGGGCCGGGCGGTCAGCCGTCCCGGTACAGCTCGGTGAGCAGTTCGACGGCGTGCCGGGCGGCGGGGTGCGGGTCGTCGTGCCACCACGCGAGCCGGACGGCGATGGGCGCGGCGTCGCGCAGCGGCCGGTAGACGACGCCGGGCCGCCGGTACTGGTCGACGGTGCTGCGGGCGGTGACGCCGACGCAGCCGCCGGCGGCGACGGCGGCGAGCCAGTCGTCGATGTCGGCGGTCTCGCGGGTGGCGGGCCGCACGCCGGGCGGCCACAGGTCCACGGTGGTGGTGCCGGTGCGGCGGTCGACGAGCAGGGTGCGGCCGGCGATGTCGGCCAGCCGGACGGAGCGGCGCCGCGCCCACGGGTCGTCCGCCGCCATCGCGCAGTAGCGGGGTTCGAGGCCGACGACCACGGAGTCGAAGCGGCGCGGGTCGGGCGCGACGCGCACCACGGCGATGTCGCAGGCGCCTTCGGCGAGGCCGCCCGTCGCGGTGTTGGTGCGGACGAGGCGCAGGTCGATGTGGGGCCAGCGGCGGGGCCAGCGCCGCTGGAACGCGACGGTGTGCCGGCCCATCGCGGACCACGCGTACCCGATCCGCAGCCGGGCGTGCCCGCTCGTCGCCTCCGCGACCAGGTCGTCGGCCTCGGCGAGCAGCCGCCGCGCCCGCGCGAGGACGCGGACGCCGGTGGCGGTCGGGGTGACGCTGCGGCTGGTGCGGCGCAGCAGCCGGACGTCGAGGGCCCGTTCCAGGGAGGCGAGGGTCCGCGACACGGCCGCCTGCGAGACGCCGAGCTCGATCGCGGCGTCGGTGAACGTGCCCGCGTCGGCGATGGCGACGAGGACCCTCAGCTGCCGGAGCTCCACATCCATGACTCCAGCGTATAGATGGGCTCGTGCATGCATTTTGTGCAACCGACGGGCCGCCGCATGCTCGGGGCATGAAGACCGGCAGCTCTGTGGGGACGGGGGCGGAACCGCTGCGGGACGTCCGGACGCGGCGCGGGCGCGGGCGCGGCCGTGTCGCCGGGGTGGCGATGATGCTCGCCAGCGCCGCGTCCAACCAGACCGGCGCCGCCGTCGGCGCGCTGGCGTTCCCGGTCATCGGGCCCGCCGGGGTGGTGGCGGTGCGCCAGTGGGTCGCGGCGGGCGTCCTGCTCGCGGTCGGGCGGCCCCGGCTCCGCTCCTTCACGGCCGCGCAGTGGCGTCCGGTGCTGGCGCTCGCGGCGGTCTTCGCCACGATGAACCTCTCGCTCTACACCGCGGTCGGGCGCGTGGGCCTCGGCCTGGCCGTCACCCTGGAGTTCCTCGGCCCGCTGGCCGTCGCGCTGGCGAGCTCGCGCCGCCGCACCGACCTCGCGTGCGCCGCCGCCGTGGCCGCGGCGGTCGTCGCGCTGACCCGGCCGCGCCCCACCTCCGACTTCCTCGGCATCGGCCTCGGGCTGCTCGCCGCCTGCTGCTGGGCCGGATACATCCTGCTCAACCGGTCCATCGGCCGGACGCTGCCCGGCGCCGAGGGGTCGGCCGCCGCGGCGGCGCTCTCCGGGCTGGCGTTCGTGCCGATCGGGGCGTTCGTCCTCGTCCACCATCCGCCGACGGTGCGGGCGCTGGCCTGCGCGGGCGCGGCGGGCGTGCTGTCGTCGGCCGTCCCGTTCCTCGCCGACCTGCTGGCGCTGCGCCGCGTCCCGGCGCGCTTCTTCGGCGTGTTCATGAGCGTGAACCCGGTGCTGGCGGCGGTGGCGGGGCTGGTCGTCCTCGGGCAGGCGCTCCACTGGACGCAGTGGCTCGCGATCCTGGTCGTCGTCACCGCGAACTGCGTCAGCGTGGTGACCGCGCGGGCCCCGTGACGCCGGTCAGGCGCTCGCCGCGTACAGCACCTCGCGCAGGCCGGGCATCGTCTCCCGGTCGGTGCGCCAGACGAGGCGGAGGCTGAGGTCCGGCGCGTCGAGCGCGAGGCGGGCGAGGGCGCCGGAGCCGAGCCGGTCCCGGACGGCGAACTCCGGAACCAGCGCGATGCCGAGCCCGCGCTCCGCCCACGACGCCATGACCGTCACGCTGCCCGCCCGCACCCGCTCCACGCCGGACCCGATGATCCGCTCTCCGGCCAGCCAGAACGAGCAGGCCGGCACGTTGACCAGCAGCCGCTCGCCCGCGAGGTCGGCGGCGGCGACCCGCGGCGCGGCGGCGAGCGGGTGGCCGGGCGCGGCGACCAGCGCGAGCGGGACCGGCTCCACGTCGACGAAGCCGAGCGGCGCGGGCGGCGGGGCGAAGCCGAGGTCGCCGAGGCCGGTGCCGGCGTCCAGCAGCAGCGCGGCCTCCAGCTCGCCGGCGGCGACGGCGGCGAGGAGCTGGTCGCGGGCCGCGTCGGAGCGGACCTCCACGCGCAGGCCGGGCCGCCGCTCGGCGACCCGCGCCAGCACGGCGGGCACGTGCGTCGCCGCGATCGTCTCCAGCGCGCCGAGCCGCACCACCGGGGGCCCGCCCGTGACCTCGCGGCGGGCCTCCTCGGCCTGAGCCAGCAGCCGCCCGGCCCAGCCGCGCATCCGCTCGCCCGCCCCGGTCAGCCGCATCCCCTTGGGCCCGCGGTCGAACAGGTCGACGCCGAGGGACCGCTCCAGCGTCCGGATCTGCTCCGACACCGACGACGGCGCGAGGCCGAGCGCGTTCGCGGCGTCGGTGACGGTGCCGTGCTCGATGACGGCCTCGAAGGTCCGCAGCTGGCGCAGTTCCATGCCCACGGCAACCCCGGCGGAGCGTTCGGATATTCCGAACGCCGCGTGCGGGCGGGCCGGTGGAGCCCTGGGCTCGCCCTTTCGAGACTGGGCGCCATGAGTACGGTCCTCTCCCCGGACGCGGCGGCGGCCGCCGGCGCGCGGCGCCGCCCCGCCCTGTTCGGCATATCCCTCGGCTACTTCATGGTGCTGCTCGACACCACCGTCCTGTCGGTGGCCGAGCCCGACCTCGCCCGCTCCCTGCACGGGACGGTCGCGGGCCTGCAATGGGCCGTCACCGGCTACACGGTCGTGTTCGGCGCGCTGCTGCTGTCGGCCGGCGCGGTCGCCGACCGCTACGGCGCGCACCGCGCGTTCCGCGCCGGCATCGCCGTGTTCGGCCTCGCGTCGCTGCTCAGCTCGCTGGCGCCCGACCTGTGGACGCTCGTGGCGCTGCGCGCGGTGCTCGGCGTCGCCGCCGCGGCGTGCGTGCCCGCCTCCATGGCGATGATCAGCCGGCTCTACCCGGTCCCCGCCGAGCGCGCGAAGGCCGTGGCGGCGTGGGCGGCCACCAGCGGCGCGGCGCTCGCCGCCGGGCCGATCGCGGGCGGCGCCCTGGTCGGGCTGGCCGGCTGGCGGGCGATCTTCCTGATCAACGTGCCGCTCGCCGCCGTCGTCCTCGCCCTGGTCGCCGGGCCCCGCGTGCACTGCCCGCGCGGCGACCGCACCATCGACTGGACCGCCCAGCTCGTCGCGTGCGTCACGCTCGGGCTGCTCACCGACGCGCTCATCGCGCTCGGCTCCGGTTCCGCCGTCCACGCGGCCTGCTCGGCGGCCGGGACGCTCGCCGCCGCCATCGCCTTCGCCGTGCTGGAGCGGCGGAGCACGGCGCCCGTGCTGGTCCCCGCGGTCCTGCGCGCGCCCGGAATGCCGGGGTCGCTGGTCGCGGGCGCGGTGGTCAACTTCGTGATGACGGGCGTGCTGTTCGTGCTCCCGCTGGTCTTCCAGGAGGCGCTCGGGATGTCGGCGCTGCGGACCGGCCTCGCGTTCCTGCCGATGACGCTGCCGTTCGCGTTCAACCCGCTGCTCACCGGCCGGATCGTGGCGAGGACCGGGCCGCGCCCGCCCGTCCTCGCCGGGCTCGGCCTGCTGACCGCGGGCGGCGTGCTGCTCGGCGCCGTCATGGCGGCGGGCGCGTCCTACCCGGCGCTGCTCGCGGGCCTGCTGTGCACGGGGTTCGGCGTCTCGTTCGCGCTCCCGGCGCTCGCGACCCTCGTCGTCACGGCGGCGCCCGAGGGGACCGCCGGCGCCGCCGGGGGACTGCTCAACGCGGTCCGCCAGCTCGGCGCGACCCTCGGCGTCGCGATCATGGGCGCGTTCGCGGCGGTCGGGCACCAGAGCGGCCAGGCTGCGCGCGCCCTGTTCGTTGCCGCCGCCGTCTGCGCGGCGGCGCTCGCGGCGGCCTCCGTCCGGCGCCGCGCGAGCTGACGGTCAGGCACTGTCGGGACGGGCCGCGTCCGGATGGGCGGCGTCCGGACGCGCGCTGCCGGGAGGAGGCGGGGGGCCATCGGGCGAGACGGCGCGGGGAGGGGCGGTGCCGGTGCCCGGCGGAACCGGGCCCGCGCGGGCCGCCTCGAGCCGGCGCCGCAGGACGGCGATCTCCGCGCGGAGCCGGTCCGCCGCCCGCGGATCCGGTTCGAGGCCGCCGAACCCGTCCTCCAGCAGGTCCAGCTCGGCGGTCCGCAGCCGGGACAGCAGGCGCCGCGGCTCCCCGCCCGGCACGTCCCACCGCTCCTTGCGCCGCCACTTGCGGAACGCCAGCACCCGGTCCTCGCCCGGGACGAGCACGCCCCGCGCGGTCTCCTCGCGCGCCGCCCTCCGGAACCGGGCCAGGTAGTGCCGCCGCGCCAGCCGGTACGCCACGACCGCCGCCAGCAGGATCGGCAGCCCCTTCACCGGCAGCAGCGCCGCGCCCGGCAGCAGCGGGGAGTCCCACCACGCGTGCAGCGCCATCGCGAGCACGACCGAGGCGCAGGCGAGCGCGGCGGTGCCCCGGGACGCCCGCCCGAGCAGGCAGCCGAGACCGGCGCCGCCGACCGCGGTCATCGCCCAGTGGCTCCACCAGGCGCCGCCGATCACCCGGCCGCCGAAGGTGAAGAACGCCGCGTTCGCGTCCTGCGTCCCGCCGGTCAGCACGATCGTGTTCAGCACGTACAGGAAGTTCTCGGCGATCTGGAACCCGAACCCGGCGAGCGCGCCGTAGCCCCAGCCGTCCAGCGGCCCGCGCACCGCGCGCGGCGCCATCAGCGCCAGCACCGCCACCCCCGCGAGCTTCAGCAGCTCCTCGTCGACGGGCGCGGCGATCGACGCGCCCCAGTCGGCGTTGAACTCCGGTCCGGCGGTCTTGGCGATGATCGCCTGGAACGCGGCGTTGGCGGGCAGCGCGGTGCCGAACGCCGCCAGCCCGCCCCACGCCACCGCGATCAGCGCGTACCCGAGCGGGCGCGGGCGCACCGGATGCAGCCGCCGCAGCGCCCACACCCCCGCCGCGAGCACGGGCGCCAGCAGGACGAGCCCGGTCAGCGCGCCCGCCGGGAACTCGCCGATCTGCGCCTCCATGGCGCCCATCGCGATCCAGAGCCCGAGCAGGCACATCACGGCCCACAGCCAGAACGCGGGACGGCGCGTCATGGCGCGATCTCGACGCTGAGGACCATCGCCCGCACCTGGTCCGCGAGCGTCCGGTACGCGTCCGGCGGGCCGGACGCGGTGACCGTCGCGCCGAGGTCGTCCCTGGTGAACACGGTCGCCGAGCCGACCTTGCCGTGCCCGGCGAGCCCGCCGGTCAGCCCGGCCATCCCGTGCCGGGTCGTGACGGCCGACGGGCCGCCGAGCAGCCGCGCGCCGCCCATCGACACGATCCGGCCGAAGCCGTCCCACAGCTTCCGGTTGTCGAGCGAGCCCAGCGGGATGACGACGTTCAGGTTGACCATGACCTCGTCGCGGGACACCTCGGCGTTGTTGGTCAGCGAGGACCGCGCCTCGTTCAGGACCCATCCGGCGGCCGGGACCGTGAACGTCACCGGGCGGACGCCCCCCGCGCGCTCCGTGCCGACGGCGATGACCGTGCCCGCCGCGAGCGCCGTCTCGCCGCTGCCGAGCGCCTTGTCGACCAGGGGGAGCAGGAGGCCGAGGATCAGCAGCACCAGGACGACGAGCCCCGTGCCCCACCATCTCACCCGTGCCACGTGCCCCCCTGACGCCGTGCGCTGCGGAAATGCCCCCTCGAACAGGGACTAAACAAGATCAGGCGGGCAGGCGGGGGCAGGTCGGGGCGGGATGGAGCGGGTCAGGACGGGCCGGACGTCCAGCGGGCGGGCATGGCGATCGTCCCCGGCAGCCGGGTCGCGGCGTCGCCCCGCGCCGCGTCGGCCTGCGCCTGGGTGAGGAACAGCGCGCCGGTCAGGTCGGCGCCGGACAGGTCCGCGTCCCGCAGGTCCGCGCCGATCAGGTCGGCCGCCCGCAGGTCCGCCTTCCGCAGGTCCGCCGCGATCAGGTAGGCGCCGCGCAGGTTCGCCCCGCGCAGGTCCGCGCCGCGCAGCCGCGCCCCGATGAGGTCGGCGCCCCGGTGGTTCCGCTTGCGGCCCGGGACCTTCCCCCGCACCTCCTCGCTGGCGCGCAGCAGCAGGACGTTCACCTTCTCCCGCACCGCCGCCACGTCCACGGCGGCGACCTCGCCGGGGCCGCCGCGGGTCAGCGCGTCCGTCTCGTCCAGCGCCTTGCGGATCTCCGGGTGGACGGGCGCGGCTGCGGGCATCTCCAGCGCCTCCGCCAGGTACCAGAGGAGTTCGTGCAACTGCCGCATCACGGGGAAGACCCGGAACATCGGGCCCGACACCTCGGGGCCCTGCCGCCAGTCCCGGCCGGCGAAGGTCTCCTGCGACACCTTCTGGCCCGCGCCGAAGCAGTCGAAGACCGTGCAGCCCTGGAAGCCGCGTTCCCGCAGCTCGGTGTGGATACCGCAGCGGAAGTCGGCGAGCAGGTTGCGGCACGGCCGCCCCGCCTCCTTGTCCACCGCGAAATCGGCCGACTTCGCGAACGGCAGCGCGACGCAGCACAGGCCGAAGCAGGCCGCGCAGTCGGCCTTCAGAGCGCTCTTCTCCATCATGCTCGCCCCCCGTCCCGGTCAACGCTCCATTGTCGCGCCCCCCGGACGGTGCCATGACCGGTCGCAGGCCGCCGCTATGGCGGATCAAGCGGCGACATGGCGGGTCAGGCGGCGCCGTGGCGGGTCAGGCGGCGTCGTGGAAGACCAGGCCGAGCGTCCGCCGGCGCCCCGACCGGACGACGCTGACGCCGTGCCGGACGGGCGACGCCGACCAGCCGCGCTGCGTCCGCACCGGCCGGTCCCGCGTCGTGAACACCAGGCCGCGGCCTCGGGGGAGGAGCGTCGCGGTGCCCCGCGACTGTGCGCGGGCCCGCTGCTCGACCATCAGGAACTCGCCGCCGGTGTAGTCGGCGCCCGGCTCGTCCAGGCCGATCACGACCTGCAGCGGGAACACCAGGTCGCCGTACAGGTCGCGGTGCAGCGCGTTCCAGTCGTCCTTGCCGTAGCGCAGCAGGATCGGCGTCGGCTTCCGCTGGCCCGCGTCATGGCACATGCCGAGCCATTCGGGCAGCGTGTCCGGCCATGGCGCGGGACGGCCCAGCCGGGCGGCCCAGTCGCGGGCGATCGGCAGCAGCCGCGGGTACAGCGCCTCCCGCAGCGCGGCGACGGGTTCGGGGAACGGCTCGGCGAAGTACCGGTACTGGCCCGCGCCGAAGCGGTACCGCTCCATGTCGATCGTCGAGCGGAAGCGTCCCGCGTCGTCGTACAGATCGGCGATCTCGGCCAGATCGGCGATCTCGGCACATTCCTCCCCGGTCAGCAGCGGCGGGGTGATCGCGCAGCCGTAGGCGTCCACCTCCGCGCCGATCGCCGCCCAGTCGCCCTCCGCGACCCTCTCCGCGTAGCCGCCGGCGTTGCCGCCCATGGTGCGGGCCCCCTCTCGTCCGTTGCGTGCCTCTCCCGGTCAACACCGGTGCGGCCGGGGAGGTTGCACCGCCTGCGCTAGTGTTTCCGGAGTCCGCGACGGATCGACCGAGGAGCGCCCGCCGGTCTCCCCGAAAGGCGCCATGTCCGCTCACGCTTCGCCCTCCCTTCCTTTCGGCTCCGCCGTCTCCGCGCTCCGTGCCGCGGGCTGCGTCTTCGCCGAGGACGAGGCGGAACTGATCCTCTCCACGGCCCGCACGCCCGAGGAGGCGGCCGCGATGGTCGAGCGGCGGGCCGCCGGGCTCCCGCTCGAACACGTCCTCGGCTGGGCCGCCTTCCGCGGGCTTCGGATCGCGGTCGGGCCCGGCGTCTTCGTCCCGCGCCGCCGCACCGAGTTCCTCGTCGAGCGGGCGGCCGGGCTCCTGCCGGCCCGTCCCGTCGTCGTGGACCTGTGCTGCGGGTCCGGTGCGCTGGGCGTCGCGCTCGTCGCGGGCCTGGAGGCGTTCGAACTGCACGCCGCCGACATCGAGCCGGCCGCGGTGCGGTGCGCCCGCCGCAACGTCGTCCCCGCGGGCGGGAGCGTCCATGAGGGGGACCTGTTCGACGCGCTGCCCGCCAACCTGCGAGGACGGGTCGACGTGCTGCTGGCCAACGTCCCCTACGTGCCGACGGGCGAGGTCGGCCTGCTGCCCGCCGAGGCGCGGGCGCACGAGCCGCTCGTCGCGCTGGACGGCGGCGCCGACGGCCTCGACGTGCTGCGGCGCGTGACCGCCGAGGCGCCGCGATGGCTCGCGCCGGGCGGGCACCTGCTGTTCGAGACCGTCGAGCGGCAGGTCCCGGACGCCCTGGACGCCGTCGCGCGCAGCGGCCTCACCGCGTCCGTCGCGCGGTCGGACGAGCACGCCGCCACGGTGGTCATCGGCGCGCGTCCCGTGTAGAACGCCACGTGAGGGTATGGGTTCCACCAGGACGACCTGAAGGAGTGGATCCCCATGCGCCGCATCACTGCAGCGCTCAGCGCCATCATCGGCACGATCGTGGACATCGTGACCCTGCCGTTCCGGGTGCTGGCCCGGCTGCTGACCCCCTCGCGCGGGGGCCGTCCGGCCCGCACCCGCCGCGGCCGGGCCGCCTGACGTCCATTCCCGGACCGCCCCGGGCTCCCTTTCGGGGGTCCGGGGCGATTCATGGGAAAAAGGTGTTGCGCATTCATTCGGCGTCCCGCACCATATGAGTAACGAACCGCACGGGACGAGCCGGAAGGGAGCCGCGGAGATGATCGGGACGACCATCGTCAAGCAGGTGCCGCAGGCGCAGGGCATCCCCGTCGCCGCTCGACCGCAGCGAGGTTTCGCCGTTCCCCGAGGCGCCACCGGATAGGGCCGCAAGGTTCCGCCGGAGGCCGCCAGGGTGACGACCCGGCGGCCTTTTTCATGCTCATCCGTTCCCTTTGCCGACCGTTCTTCTCGTGCTGCGCGCATTCGCGACCATTGACAACTGAATCGCACGATCCATGGGTCAGTAGCTCAATTGGGAGAGCGCCCGCCCCGCAAGCGGGAGGTTGCCGGTTCGAGTCCGGTCCGATCCACGGCCGCGCCGGGCGTCCCGCCCGCGCGGACCACGGGAAGAAGGGGATGCGGTGCCCCGCCCGCCTTGGGAGCGGGAGAGACGCGGTTCGAGTCCGTGCTTCCCGACGGCCTTCAAGCTCATGGGGATGAGCGCCTGGTTGAAAACCGGGAGGACGAGGTTCGACTCCTCGGATGGCCACGCAGGCCTCTGTAGCTCAGTGGACAGAGCACCGCGCTACGAACGCGGGAGCCCGGGTTCGAGTCCTGGCAGAGGTACCGCGGAGCCCGCCGGCTCCGCTCCGTCGCACAAGCCGAAATGGTGAGGCACCTGGCTTCCACCCAGGAGTACCGGGTTCGATTCCCGGGTGCGGCTCGCAAGGCGGGACACGCCGCTCTCGTTCAATGGGAGGACTCCGGGCTCTTACCCCGGATATGGAGGTTCGACTCCTCCGGGCGGCACGGCGCGGGATGCGTTCCCGCGATGCTGGATGGTCTAACGGAAGGACGCGTGGCTCTGAACCACGAAGGTGCAGGTTCGAATCCTGCTCCAGCAGCCGGGCCTTTCCGGCGAGACGGAAAGGCACGATCCCCGGTGGCCCAGCCTGGTGAGGGCACCCGTATGATAAGCGGGCGATCGCTGGTTCGAATCCAGCCCGGGGGACGTCCGGAAACGGCGCGGGGGCGTTTCCGGCGGCGCCGTTCCGGCGGCGATGACCGGTAGCTCAGTCGGCAGAGCGGCTGTCTTACAAACAGCGGGTCGCAGGTTCGAATCCTGTCCGGTCAACCGAAGGGCACCTCACGGCCGCGCGCCGATAATGGTCCGCCGCGTCGTCCAGGCGCGGGCCTGCTCGCTGAGCGTGATGCCGAGCCCGGGACGCGCCGGGACGTGCATCCGCCCGCCGCTGATCTCGAGCCGCTCGTCGAACAGCGGGTCCAGCCAGTCGAAGTGCTCGACCCACGGCTCGGACGGGTACGCGGCGGCGAGATGGAGGTGGATCTCCATCGCGAAGTGCGGCGCCAGCCGCAGCCGGTGGTGGTCGGCGAGCACGGCGAGTTTCAGGAACTCGGTGATGCCGCCGATGCGCGGCGCGTCCGGCTGGAGGACGTCGGCCGCGCGGGCGTCGATCAGCGCGCAGTGCTCGGCGACGCTGGTCAGCATCTCGCCGGTCGCGATCGGGGTGTCGAGCGCGCGGGCGAGGTCCGCGTGGCCCTCGGCGTCGTGGGCGTCCAGCGGCTCCTCGATCCAGGTGAGGCCGAACTCCTCCAGCGCGCGGCCCATCCGCAGCGCCGCGGGCCGGTCCCACTGCTGGTTCGCGTCCACCATCAGCGGGACGGCGTCGCCGAGGCGCTCGCGGACGGCGGTGACGCGGCGCAGGTCCTCGGCGTGGTCGGGATGCCCGACCTTGATCTTGACGCCGCCGATCCCGGACGCCAGCGCCGCCTCCGCGTTGCCGACGACCTCTTCCAGCGGCGTGTGCAGGAACCCGCCGGAGGTGTCGTAGCAGCGGACGGAGTCGCGGTGCGCGCCGAGCAGCTTGGCCAGCGGCAGCCCCGCCCGCTTTGCCTTGAGATCCCAGAGCGCGATGTCGATCGCGGCGATCGCCTGGACGGCGAGCCCGCCGCGGCCGACGGAGGCGCCCGCCCAGGCCAGCTTCGTCCAGATCCGCCCGATGTCGCTGGGGTCCTCGCCGATCAGCGCGGGCGCGATCTCGGCGGCGTGCGCGAACTGGCCCGGACCGCCGGCCCGCTTGGCATAGCCGAACCCGATGCCCTCGTGGCCGTCCTCGGTGCCGATCTCGGCGAACAGGAGCGCGACCTCGGTCATCGGGCGCTGCCGCCCGGTCAGCACCTTCGCGTCGCTGACCGGGACGGCGAGCGGCAGCGTGACCGACGACAGCTCGACCCAGGCGATCCGGTCCGGCGTCGCCGCCCCGCCGCCCCGCACGTCAGAGCACCTTCTCCACGAGCGCCGCCAGCTCGGCGAACTCGGCGTCGGTCAGGTCGGTCAGCGGCGGGCGGACGGGCCCGGCGGGACGTCCGACGGCGCGCATCCCGGCCTTGACGATGCTGACCGCGTACCCCTTGCCGCGGTTGCGGATCTCGCAGTACGGCAGCACGAACCCGTCGAGGCGGCGCCGCACCTCGTCCCGGTCGCGGGCGCGGACGGCCTTGTAGAAGCCGAGCGCGAACTCCGGCGCGAAGTTGAAGATGGCCGAGGAGTAGGTCGTCACGCCCATCTCCAGGTAGGGGAGCGCGAACGTCTCCGCGGTCGGCAGCCCGCCGATGTAGACGAGCCGGTCGCCGAGCCGCGACCGGATACGCGTCATCAGCTCCAGGTCGCCGACGCCGTCCTTGAACCCGACAAGGGTGGGGCACGCCTCGGCCAGCCGCGCGACGGTCCCGTCCTGGTAGACGGCGTTGGACCGGCTGTAGACCGTCACGCCGAGCCCGGTGGCCTCGCACACGGCGCGGACGTGCGCGATGAGCCCGTCCTGCGGCGCCTCCGTGAGGTAGGGCGGGAACAGCAGGATCCCGTCGGCGCCCGCCCGCTCGGCGTCGCGGGCCATCTCGACGGCGGTGGCCGTGCCGTACCCGGCGGGCGCGATCAGCGGGACGCCGTCCGGCACCTCGGCCGCGGCGGCGCGGACGACCCGTCCGACCTCGGCGGGGGTGAGGGAGAAGAACTCGCCGGTCCCGCCCGCCGCGAACAGCCCCGCGACGCCCTCGTGCCCGAGGCGCGCGACGTTGGCGCGGTAGGCGTCCTCGTCGAAGGACAGGTCGTCGCGGAAGTGGGTGACGGGGAACGACAGCAGCCCGGAGCCGAGCAGCCGGGCGGTCTCGTCGGGCGCGTGCTGGCTCATGCCCCGAGGCTAGGATGGCCGATTGATCCAGGTCCAACACGAATTTCGGATCCACTGATACCCGTAGGGAATCGTTTGTTCACCCTGACCCAGCTCGCGAGCTTCGTCGCCGTCGCCGAGGAGCTGCACTTCGGCCGGGCCGCCGAGCGGCTGCGGATGACGCAGCCGCCGCTGAGCCGGCAGATCCAGCTGCTGGAGGGCGAGCTGCAGGTGCGGCTGTTCGACCGGACGAACCGCTCGGTCCGGCTCACCCCGGCCGGCCGCGCGTTCCTGGACGAGGCGCGGCGCCTGCTCCACCAGGCCGAGCACGCCGCGCTGTCGGCGCGGCGCGTGTCGGCGGGGGAGGCGGGGCGGATCGCGGTCGGGTTCACCGCCGCGAGCGCGTACGCCGCGCTCGGCCGGCTGCTGGACACCGCGCGGTCGGCGCTGCCGGACGTCGAGATCGTCCTGCGCGAGATGGTGACCCGCGACCAGCTGCGGGCCCTCACCGAGGGCGGCCTCGACCTCGGCCTGGTCCGCCCGCCCGTCGCCGCGCCGGAGCTGGCGGAGCGGGTCGCCGACCGCGAGGCACTGCTCGCCGCCGTGCCCAACGGGCATCCGCTCGCCGCCGGGAGCGGGCCCCTGCCGCTGGACGCCTTCGACGGGCTGCCGCTCATCATGTACTCGCCGGTCGAGGCGCGGTACTTCCACGAGCTGCTGGTCGGCCTGTTCCGCCGGGCGGGCGCCGTCCCGGTGTACGTGCAGTACCTCAGCCAGGTGCACAGCATCCTCGCGCTGGTGGACGGCGGGTGGGGGCTCGCGCTCGTCCCCGAGGCGGCGGCGCGGCTGCGGTACGCGGGCCTGACGTTCCGTCCGCTGGAGCTGCCCGACCCGGCCCCGGTGGAGCTGAGCCTGGCCTGGCGGCGCGGGAACGACAACCCGGCGCTGGCCAGGCTGCTGGAGCACCTCTGAGGCGACTGTGGCGATGGCCACCCTCGCGGGCCGCGCCGCCGCCTTGACCGGCCGCGCCCGGCTCGCTTACTTTGGCGTCCAAATATTGGTCGTCAAAGTAACGGCCGCCCGCGCCGGCCACCCGGAGGAACGATGAGCGACTTTCCCGCGTACGCGCCGTCGGAGGAGCAGGAGCTGCTGCGGGCGACGGTGCGTGAGCTGGCGGATGCCAAGATCGCTCCGTTCGCGGCGGAGGTGGACGAGGACGCCCGGTTCCCGCAGGAGGCCCTGGACGCGCTGGTCGCCAATGATCTGCACGCGGTGCACGTGCCCGAGTCTTATGGGGGTGCGGGTGCGGACGCGCTGGCGACGGTGATCGTGATCGAGGAGGTCGCGCGGGCGTGCGCGTCGTCCTCGCTGATCCCGGCGGTGAACAAGCTCGGCACGGTACCGGTCCTGCTGTCGGGTTCTGAGGAGCTGAAGCGCAAGTACCTGGGGCCGGTGGCGCGCGGGGAGGCGATGTTCTCCTACGCCCTGTCGGAGGCCGATGCGGGGTCGGATGCGGGTGGGATGAAGACCCGTGCGGTGCGTGACGGGGACGCCTGGGTGCTCAACGGCGCCAAGATGTGGATCACCAACGCGGGCGTGTCGGAGTACTACACCGTCATGGCGGTCACCGACCCGTCGGCCGGGGCGCGGGGGATCTCGGCATTCGTGGTGGAGAAGTCCGATCCGGGGGTGTCGTTCGGGCCCAAGGAGCGCAAGCTGGGCATCAAGGGGTCGCCGACCCGGCAGGTGATCCTGGAGGACGTGCGGATCCCGGGCGACCGGATCATCGGCGCCGAGGGCACCGGGTTCAAGACCGCGCTGGCCACCCTGGACCACACCCGCATCACCATCGCCGCCCAGGCGCTGGGGATCGCCCAGGGCGCGCTGGACTTCGCGCTCGGCTATGTCAAGGAGCGCCGGCAGTTCGGCAAGCCGATCTCTGATTTCCAGGGTGTGCAGTTCATGCTGGCGGACATGGCGATGCGGCTGGAGGGCGCGCGGCAGCTGACCTACCACGCCGCGATCAAGTCCGAGCGCGCGATGCACGGCGAGAAGATCGCGGACCTGACGTTGGTGTCGTCGGCGTGCAAGGCGCTGGCCTCGGACGTGGCGATGGACGTCACCACCGACGCGGTGCAGCTGTTGGGCGGGTATGGGTACACGCGGGAGTTCCCGGTGGAGCGGATGATGCGCGACGCCAAGATCACCCAGATCTACGAGGGCACCAACCAGATCCAGCGCATGGTCATCGCCCGCCAGCTCCTCAAGTGATCCGCGGCTCCCTGCCGCGCCGCGGCGGCGGCTGACGCGCCTCGTCCCAGGGAACTGCACCGGGACGGCGGGTGACGGCGAAAGCTGTCGCCGCCGGGGGAGTGCCGTCAGGATGGTGGTGCCGGCGGTCCATCGCGGACAAGGGAGTGCGCATGAGCGGAACCGGGCCCGCGCCCGAGATCGACACGAGCGTGTCGCACGTGGCGCGCATCTGGAACTACTGGCTGGGCGGCAAGGACAACTACCCCGTGGACCGGGAGGTCGGCGACCAGATCCTCGGGATGCTCCCGGACGTGGCGCGCCTCGCCCGCGCCTCCCGGCTGTTCCTCAACCGGGTCGTCTGGCACCTGGCCGCCGAGGCGGGCGTCCGCCAGTTCATCGACATCGGGACGGGCCTGCCCACCGTCGACAACACCCACGAGGTCGCGCAGCGCGCCGCGCCCGACGCGCGGATCGTCTACGTCGACAACGACCCGCTCGTCCTCGCGCACGCGCAGGCGCTGCTCACCAGCACGCCCGAGGGCGTGACCGCCTACATCGACGCCGACCTGCGCGACCCGGAGCGCATCCTGGCGAAGGCCGCCGAGACCGTCGACTTCGACCGGCCGGTCGCGTTCACGCTGATGGGCATCCTCGAGTTCATCACCGACGACGAGCAGGCGTACTCGATCGTCCGGCGGCTGCTGGACGCTGCGGCGCCCGGCAGCTACTTCGCCATGTACGACGGGACGAACGTCGTCCACGGCGAGGCGTCGGACCGGATCGTCGACGTGTGGAACGCCTCCGGCAACGCCGGCCTCGTGCTGCGCACGCCCGAGCGGATCCGCCGCTTCTTCGACGGCCTGGAGCTGCTGGAGCCCGGCGTCGTCCCGGTGAACGAGTGGCGGCCGGAGGTGACCGTCGGGACCGAGCCGGAGCCCGTGGACGCCTACGGCGGCGTCGGCCGCAAACCCTAGGCGCAGGCCTAGCCGGGGCGTCCGCCGCCGGGCGGTTCGCCCGCGTGCTGCAGGATCTCGGTGATCGCGAACGCCGCGTCGAGCCGCCCGCCCCGCACGGCGGCCTGGTAGTAGACGAGCGCGACCTCCCGGCCGGCCCTCTCTCGGCCCCGGCCCGCCCGGTCGCCGAGCCGGTGGGCGTGGCGTGCCGCCTCCTGGGCGTCCAGCCCGTCCGGCGAGGCGTCCAGCAGGTCCAGCGCGCCGGGATGGCCGGCCGCCGCGGCCTCGATCAGCAGCGGGACGGTCTCCTCGCCCCGGGCGGGATCGGTGCCGAGCAGCACCGCGACCCGGTAGAGCGCGTCGGCGTCCCCGGCCGCCGCGCGGCCGAGCAGGCCCCGGCCGTGCGGGCCGTACCCGGCGACGGTCGCCCGCTGCGACTCCGTCAGCCGCACCCGCCTGGCCGGCTCGCGCTCCGGCGGCGCGAGCGCCGCCCCACCCGCGGGCGGCCGCGGCGGCGGGACGTCCCGGGCCGCGGACCGGGCGGCGCGCAGCCGGGCCTGCCAGCCGGGCAGCGACGCGGTGCCCGGATCGTCCGGGCGGACGCCGGTCTCCCACGCGCGGCGCTGGCAGGACAGCACGAAGCTCGCGACCCAGGCGGCGGACGGGAGCCGCTTGCGCCGCCCGGCGAGCACGTCGAAGATCCCGGTCGTCGACAGCGACGGCAGGTCCCGCCGGCCGTACACGTCGCCGAGATGCTCGGAGACCTCGGCGAGCTTGCGGTACGGCGGCCGGTTGCAGGAGTCGTAGAGCGCGTTGAGCGCGCCGATGAAGTCGTCCGGCCAGGTGGGCCGGGAAACGTCGTCGATCATGTCGGGTCGCCCTTGCCGGCAGGGAGCGGACCTGTTCGCCTTCATGCTGCCAGCCCGGCGGCCCGGCCGTGGCGGTATCGCCGTCACAGCCCGCGCAGGATCCGCCACAGGATCGACTGCGTCGCGGCGGCGGGCGCGGCGGCCAGCACGAGCCGGTTCATCGTGTGCCAGTAGGGCACCGCGTCCGGCCCGGACGGGTACACCGCCCCGTTCAGCCGCTCCACGTACACGACGTCGGGCAGTTCGGGCTGCGGCGGCCGCAGCAGCGTGAACGAGCCGCCGGCGACGGGCGGCGCCTCGGCCGCCGCCAGCGGCAGCACCTGCAGGGTGACGTGCGGCAGGTCGCAGACGTCCAGCAGGTGCTCGAACTGCGCGAACGCGACCGCCCGCCCGCCGGGCGCGCGCCGCAGCGCGGCCTCCTCGATCACCGCCCAGAGACGCGCGGGCACGGGCCTGTCCAGGATGCGCCACCGGATGGCCCGCAGCGCTGCGAGCCGTTCCGCGTCACCGGCGGGCCGATGCTCCTCGATCAACGCGCGCGTGTACGCCTCGGTCTGCAGCAGGTCCGGGACGACCTGCGCCTCGTAAGCGCGGATGAGGCTGGCCGACTGCTCCAGTTCCAGGTACGGCTCGTACCAGGGCGGGACCACGTCCCGGAACGCGGCCCACCAGCGCGGCGCGTTCGCCTGCCGCGCCAGGCCGAGGAGCGTGGCGAGCGCGGCGCGGTCCGTCGCGCCGTAGGCGGCACACAGGTCGGCGACCTCGCGCAGCCGCAGCACCGCCCGGCCGAGTTCGAGCCGGCTGATCCACTCCCTCGGCCGCCGCAGCACGGCCTCGGCGTCCTCCAGGCTGTGGCCGCCGGCCTCGCGCAGCCGCCGCAGCTGGGCGCCGAGGACCATCCTGGCCACGGTGGGCCCGGCCTCCCACTCCTCGTGGAAGCCGCCGCCGGCCTGTTCGGCCGCAACTGTGCTCATGCCTGCCTCTGCGCGGACGACCGTGGGGGCGTTCCCCCGCTGAACGCTAGCCCAGCACGGCACGGTGCGTCCCGTGCTTCGCGAGGCGGCGGCCGTTGCCCCGCCCGGACGGCCCCGCTACGCTGACCGATAAACGGGGAGTTCCCCGTTTATCTCTCCGGAAGGAATCCCATGCCCCTCACCATCGAGGACCGGCTCGCGATCACCGACCTGATCTCGCTGCACGGCCACTACGCCGACACCGGCGAGCTCGACCGCATGACGGAGCTGTTCACCGAGGACGTCGTCTACGACGTGACCGCGGTCGGCGGCGGACTGATCGAAGGCCGCGCCGCGCTGAAACAAGCCGGCCTGGACCTCGGCGACCGCAACCCCCTCGCCCACCACGTCACCAACGTCGTCGTCACCGCCGGCGACGGGGACACCGCGCGCGCCGTCTCCAAGGCCATCGCCGTACTGGCGGACCACAGCTGCGCCAGCGCCACCTACGAGGACACCGTCGTCCGCGACGGCGGCCGCTGGCTGATCAGCCACCGCACGATCCGGCCCCGCCGCAAGCCCCTCACACCGTGACGCCGCCGGACGCGGTCCGGGACCGGGCGGCCCCCGCCCAATAGCATGTCCGAGGCCCGCCGGAGTCCACCTGTGAGGAGCGGTTCGTGCGAGAGATCGCCGTGTTCAGCGGGAGCGCCCACCCCGAGCTCGCCGCCGAGGTCTGCGCCCATCTCGGCGTGCCGCTGAGCCCGGCCCGGGTCTCCCGGTTCGCCAACGACTGCCTCGAGGTCCAGCTCCAGGCCAACTGCCGCGAGCGGGACGTGTACCTCATCCAGCCGCTCGTCGCGCCCGTCCAGGAGAACCTGGTCGAGCTGCTCCTCATGTGCGACGCGGCGCGCGGCGCGTCCGCGAGCCGCATCACCGTCGTGATGCCGCACTACTCCTACGCCCGCTCCGACAAGAAGGACGCGCCGCGCATCTCGATCGGCGGCCGCCTCGTCGCGGACCTGCTCGTCGCGTCCGGCGCGTCCCGCGTCCTCGCCATGACGCTGCACTCGCCGCAGGTGCACGGCTTCTTCTCGGTCCCGGTCGACCACCTGCACGCGCTCCGCGAGCTCGCCGAGCACTTCCGCCGGTACGACCTGTCGCGTACCACCGTCGTCTCGCCGGACCTCGGCAACGCCAAGGAGGCCGCCGCCTTCGCGCGGCTGCTCGGCGTGCAGGTGGCGGCCGGCGCCAAGCAGCGCTTCTCCGACGACCGCGTGCAGATCAGCTCGGTCATCGGCGAGATCGCGGGCCGGGACGTGATCGTGCTGGACGACGAGATCGCGAAGGGCAGCACCGTCCTGGAGCTGCTGGACCGGCTCCGCGAGCTCGGCCCCCGCACGATCCGGATCGCCTGCACCCACGGCCTGTTCGCGGCCGGCGCGCTGAAGCGGCTGTCCGCCGAGCCGGACGTGCTGGAGATCGTCTGCACCAACACGGTGCCCGTCCCGGCCGCCGAACGCGACGACAAGCTCCGTGTCCTCTCGATCGCCCCGGCCCTCGCCGAGGCCGTCCGCCGCATCCACAACGGCGAATCCGTAAGCGCCCTCTTCGAAAACCCCCACCCCTGACCCCCCCCACCGAGGCGGTCAGCCCTTCTTGCCGGCGCGGTACTCGAGCGCCTCGGGCACCTCGTTGTACTCGAGCAGGTGATTGTCCGCGATGCGCTCGAGGGCCTCGCGCACCTCGGCGGGCGTCGCGTAGAAGAACTCCCGGCGAAGGTTGACCTGGTTGACGCGGCGCTCGGCGAACTCCTGGTGGAGCCTGTTCTCCAGCCCGACGGCGTCGTCGCTGAAGATGAGCGCGTGGACGTCGAACCGGAACGGCACCGACGCGTCGCCCAGCTCGCGCACCCGGTCCATCGGCTCCAGCCGCCGCGTCATCCCGATCTTCACCATCCGCTCGCCGAACGCGCCGATGTTGGAGATCACGTACACGTAGCCGGCGCGGACGTTCGCGGCGCGGCCCTCCACGTCCGAGATCGCCGACTCCACGTCGGCGAGCTTGGCCCGCAGGTCGGCCGCTCCAGCGGTGTCCCCGCTCGCCTCCATGCGGGCGAGCACCGACTCCACGTGCGAACGCTCCTTGAGCAGGCGCGCCTTCTCCCGCTCGAACTCCTTGCGGGCCTTGTCCTCCTCCCGCTGGCGCTCGCGCTCGGCGCGGACCCGCTCCTTCTCCTCCTCCGCCTTCGCCAGATGGTCCGCGGTCAGCTTCAGCTCCTTGACGCGGATCGCCCGGTACTCCCGGCTGACCCTGATGTCCATGGTCTTCCCGAGCCGCTCGATCGTCTGCGCGCTCTTGTCGAGCCGCTCGATCGCCGACTGCAGCTTGTAAGGGCGCATCGTCCGGACGAGGTTGTCGGCCTCGGCGTTGTAGGCGCGCAGCATGAGCTTGGAGAAGTCGCGCACCATCTTGCCGCCCTGTGCGGCCGATC
The DNA here is from genome assembly GCF_040651755.1 of Actinomadura sp. NPDC048394. Taxonomy (NCBI): domain Bacteria; kingdom Bacillati; phylum Actinomycetota; class Actinomycetes; order Streptosporangiales; family Thermomonosporaceae; genus Actinomadura; species Actinomadura sp. NPDC048394. The sequence continues at coordinate 109,416 of NZ_JBEZJL010000001.1, forward strand.
CGTTCACCGTCCAGTTCGTCGCGCCGACGACCGCCTTCCCCGTCCTGGCCATGGCCTTGATCTTGTCCTTCACCTTGGCGAGTTCCGCCTTGTAGGCGACGACGTCCGCGAGCGGATGCTGGTACTCGTAGACGCCAGCCTCCTGGAGCAGGACCAGGTCCTCGGTCTCCACGACCGAGCCGCGCAGCCGGCGCAGGTCGGCGCGGAGCTTGTCGCGCTTCCGCCCGGCCTCGGCGGCCTCGCCGCGCAGCCGTTCGATCTCCGCCGCCACCTGGGGCGCGTCCAGGCCGCCGAGCCGGTCCAGCCATCCGCGCAGCTCGGCGTTCTCGGCTTCGAGCTCCTCGATCCGCTGCTTGCGGGATCCGAACGGCGCCATGCCCCTGCCTCCGGCGGGCGGCGGCGCGGACGGCGCCGGTGCAGGCCCGGGCGGTGTGGGCGGGGCGGCCATGGGCGGCGTTGGCGGCGGCGTGGGCGGGGCGGCCGGGAGCGGCGGGGGCGGTGCGGCGGGTGTCCAGAACTGCCAGCCGGGCGGCGCGGGCGGCCAGCTCGGGTCCGGCATCCATCCGGGCGGCGGCGTCCAGCCGGCGGGTGGTGCGGGCCAGGTCGGCGGCGGGTTGTACAGCCATCCGGCGGGCTGCGGCGGTGCCGCGACGCCGGCGGGCCACTGCGGTCCCGCGGCGGGCGCCGCCGGTGGGGGCGGTGCCGCTGCGGGGGCCGCCGGCCGCAGCGGGGCCTCCGGCCGGACGAGATCCTGGACGATCCGGGAGAGCCGGGGCGCGTCGCGGTCGTGCACGTCGCCGAAGTCCGTCTCGTCGCCCGCCCGGTCGGTGACGACGAAGAACCACCGCTGCTTGTACGACATCCGCATCTCGACGGCGGCGACCGTCGCGATGGAGCTCTCCTGGCGCGGGCCCTCCTTGGCGAGGTCGGCGGCGGAGAAGCCCAGGATCCGCCGGTCGGTGACGGCGATGTGGGTGAGCGTCGGGAGCGCCTTGACGGTCGTCGCGAGCGCGAGCACCGTCTCGCCGTCCCGGAGGAACAGCCGCAGCACGCGAAGGGCCTGCTCCGCGTCACCGGCGTCCACCTCGACGCCGATATAGTCCGGGCGCGGGATGTCCTGCACCGTCATCGCTTCCTCGCAACGTCGCCTCAGGGCGGTACGAGGAGCCGCTCGGCGAGGCGCCCCCGAGTCCGCCGCGGTCGTGGACCCGTCGAGGGGAGCGCTCGACCTATCAGGGACGGCTCAGGCCCGGTCGCGGTTCACAAGGAGCGGGCGGGGCGGTCAGAGGAGCATGTCGCTGCCGCCGGATTCTTCTTCGCCGTCGGTGGTGTGCTCGGGTTCGAGGTACTCGTCCTCGGGCCAGAGCTCGTTGGCGAGGAAGGCGAGGTACTCCTCGTCGCCCGGGTCGAGTTCGGCGGTCATGGACTCGGGGTGGACGCCGCCGGGGTCGGCGGCCGCCGCGGTCTCGGTGGGCGTGGCGGGCTCCGTGGACGTGGCGGGCTCGGTGGCGGGCGGCTCGTCCGGGGCCGCGGGCGCCGCGGGACGGAGCAGGCACAGGCCGAACAGGGCGGCCACTGACACCAGGACCAGGACTGTGATCACGACACCACCCCGTCCTTTCGCGGTCGAGTTCCACATGATTCTTACGTAAGTAGCAAAACAGTTGAACGCTACCTGGACGACCTATCGGATGGGAGCCGACATGCGGGCCGCCGGAGACAATGGCGCGGTGGAGTCTCACGGAGCGGTCGACGCGCGGGCCCGCGAGCTGGCCCGCGTCGTCTGGGACCACCTGGTGCTCACCGGCCCCCTCTCCAAGGCTGACGCGATCCTCGCCCTGGGGTGCCACGACACGCGGGTGGCGGCGCACGCGGCGAGGCTTTGGCGTGCGCGATGGGCTCCGGTGGTGGTCGTCACCGGCGGGCGCGGCAAGATCACCTCGGCGTGGACGGAGACGGAGGCGCAGGTCTTCGCACGTGTGGCGCGCGAGCACGGGGTCCCGGACGGGGCTCTGCTGCTCGAGGAGACCGCCACGAACACGGGGGAGAACATCACCGCGACCAGACGGCTGCTTGACGGACGGCTCGATCTGCGGAGCGGGATTTTGGTCGCCAAGCCGTACATGACCCGCCGGGCGCTGGCCACGGCGCGCAAACAGTGGCCCGGAGTGGACTGGATCGCCGCCTGCCCGGACCTCGGGTACGAGGCGTACGGGACGGGGGACGACGAGCGCCGGTTCATCGAGCTGATGGTGGGCGACCTCCAGCGGATGGAGGTGTACGCCGAGCGGGGGTTCCAGGTGCCGATGCCGGTCCCGGCGGCGGTGTGGGCGGCGTACGAGGAGCTGGTCGCGCTCGGATACGACCGGCACGTGATCAGGTGACGGTGGCACAATCGGACGCATGGCGTCAGTGACCACTTACTGCCGGATCTGCGAGCCGCTGTGCGGGCTGGAGGCCACCGTCGAGGACGGGACGGTCGTCCGGATCCGCCCCGACAGGGAGCACCCGCTGTCGAAGGGCTTCGCCTGTCCGAAGGGCATCGCGATGACCGAGGTGCAGAACGACCCGGACCGCGTCCTGCATCCGCTGCGGCGCCGTCCGGACGGCGAGTTCGAGCGGGTGAGCTGGGACGAGGCGCTCGGCGGGATCGCCGCGCGGCTGAACGCCCTGCGCCGCGAGCACGGCGGGTCGTCGATCGGGTGGTACTTCGGCAACCCGGCGACGTTCTCCTACAGCCATCCGCTGTGGCTCAACGGGTTCATGGCGGCGCTGAAGTCGCCGCACCTGTACTCGGCGGGGTCGCAGGACGTGAACAACCGGTTCGCGGCGAGCGCGCTGCTGTACGGGGCGCCCGTCCTGGTCCCGATCCCCGACCTCAAGCGCACGGACCTGCTGCTGATGCTCGGCGCTAACCCGCTGGTGTCGCACGGCAGCCTGATCACCGCGCCGCGCATCCGCGAGGACCTGTCGGCGATCGTGGCGCGCGGCGGCCGGGTGGTCGTCGCCGATCCGCGTCGGACCGAGACGGCCCGCGCCTACGAGCATCTGCCGGTCCGTCCGGACGGGGACGCCTGGCTGCTGCTGTCGATGCTCCACGTGATCTTCGAGGAGGGGCTGCAGGACCGGGACGCCTGCGCGCGCCGGGCGTCCGGCGCCGGCGAGCTGCGGGCGCTCGCCGGCGGCTTCCCGCCCGAGGAGACCGAGGCCCGCAGCGGCGTCCCGGCGGCGGCCGTCCGGGAGCTGGCCCGCGATCTCGCGCGCGCCGAGCGGGCCGTCGTGTACGGCCGGACGGGCACCTGCCTCGGCCGGCACGGGACGCTGACCGCGTTCCTCATCGACGCCGTGACGCTGGTGACCGGCAACCTGGACCGTCCGGGCGGGGCGGTCTTCGGCGCCGCGCCGCTGTGGCTGGACCAGATCCTCCGGCTGTCCGGCCTCGCCAGTTACGGCAAGGCCCGCTCACGGGTCGGCGGATATCCGGACATCCTCGGCACGTTCCCGGCCGGGGTGATGGCCGAGGAGATCACCACGCCGGGCCCGGGACGGCTCCGGGCGCTGATCGTCTCCGGCGGCAACCCGGCGCTGAGCGTCCCGGGCGGCGAGGCGCTCGGCCGGGCGCTGGACGAGCTGGACCTGCTCGTCACCATCGACCTGTACGTCACCGACACCGGCCGCAAGGCCGACTACGTGCTGCCGGCGACCACGTTCCTGGAGCGCGAGGACCTCCCGCTGCCGTTCCTGCAGAACCATCTCACGCCGTACGTGACGTGGACGGAGCCGGTCGTCGCGCCGCGCGGCGAGGCCCGCCAGGAGTGGGAGATCATCGACGCGCTGGCCCGGCGGATGGGGATCGGGGTCGGCGCGTTCCCGCTGCAGCGGCTCGCGCACCGGCTGGGCGTCCGGCCGTCGCCGCGCTCCCTGGCGGACGCGCTGCTGCGCACGGGCCCGGAGGGAGACTGGTACGGCCTGCGCCGACTCATCGGCAAGGGCGGCGGGCTCAGCCTGCGCAGGCTGCGGAAGGCGCCGCACGGCATCGTCCTCGCCGAGCATCAGCGGACGGGGACGCTGCGGCGCCGCATCCTGCACAAGGACAAACGGGTGCATCTCGCCCCGCCGGAGATCGCCGCCGAGGTGCGGCGGCTGGCCGGGGCGCCGGAGCCGCCGGACGGCTTCCCGCTGCGGCTGATCGGCCTGCGGGAGATGCGCTCGCACAACTCGTGGATGCACAACTCGCCCGCGCTGATGCGCGGCGGGCGCGTCCAGGCGGCGCGGATCAGCCCGAAGGACGCCGCGGCGCACGGGATCGAGGACGGCGCGCCGTGCCGGATCACCTCGCCGCACGGGACGATCGAGGTGCCGGCGCTGGTGACCGACGAGATGACCGAGGGCACCGTCGCGGTCCCGCACGGGTGGGGGCACCGGGGCGGCTGGCGGACGGCGAACGCGGCGGGCGGCGCGAACGTCAACGTGCTCGCGTCGCCGGATCCGGCGGACCTGGAGCCGCTGGCCGGGATGGCATGGCTGAACGGCGTCCCGATCAGGATCGGGCCGGCCTGATCGCCGGAGCGCGGCGGCCTCGCGGGCGGGATGCGGGGAGGAGGCGCGGGGACCCGCGGGCCGCGGCGCGGCGCTAGGCGGCGGTCGTCGGGCGGTGCGGTGCGATCACGCGGCCGTCGGGCAGCAGCTCGCCGGTGTCCTCGAAGACGACGATGCCGTTGCAGAGCAGGCTCCAGCCCTGCTCCGGGTGGGCGGCGACGGTGCGGGCGGCCTCGCGGTCCAGCGCGTCGGGCCGGGGGCACGGCGGCTGGTGCGGGCAGGACGGGGCGCGTTGATCGGTCACGGGTTCCTCCACGGACGTCCCTGTGATTAAGGACATAGTGGAAGCCTGCCGCCGTTCGTCCGAAATATGCAAGTGATTGAGGGATTCTTTACCGTTCGTCGCGTGTGCCGCCGGACAAGATGGGGCACATCGGGACGTTCAGCGCAGAAGCCCCTCGTCCGGTTCGCCGCCGTGGTCGACGTCGAGCCCGACGACCGACAGGCACCCCGTGCAGATCCACTCGGCGATGACGGCCTCGGAGTTCATCCCGTGCGCCCGGTACGGGCGGTCGACCCACCGGCGCCGCATCCCGTGCCCGCACGAGGAGTGCAGCAGGCGCCCGCAGGTCGGGCACGGCCAGACGTCCTCGCAGCGCCGGTCGCACCGCGGGCACAGCGGCTGCTCGGCCGGGTCGGGGAGGCCCAGCTCGTCCCGCCACTCGTGCTCGAGGTCGAGGTACTCGTCGCCCGGCCAGTGGTGGTCGGCCAGCCAGGCCAGGTACTCCTCCTCTCCGGGGGCGAGCACGGCCGTCAGCGACTCGGGGTGCTCGTCGCGCGGGCGGTGTCGGCGCCCGGCGCGCCGCGCGGTGGCCAGCAGGGTCAGCAGGCCGAGGAGCGCGGCCGCTGCCAGGCCAGTCGCCAGGGGCATCGCGGCGTCCTTACATGATCTTGTGGCGGGAAAGTCCGATCATGAATTCACTTCACAAAACCCTGCGAACGGTACAAGAAAGGCTCTTAACGGAAAAGTCGATCAGAAAAGAATCTTCGCCTGGACCATGATCGGCACGGGGACCGAAACCCGGCCCGGGCACCGTCCGGAACCCGCACGGCCTGCGGAATCGGGGCGTCCGAGCGTCGCGGAGGCCGCGCGGGCGACGCCGCCGGTTTCACTCTCCGCTGAATCCGGCCCCTCTCCGCCGCCGTGCCCGGGCCTCACCCGATGATCAGTCCTTGCGTCCCATCACCGCCACCATCTGGCTGTGCAGCGGGTGCTCCAGCGGGCCCTTCGGACCGTTCGGGCGCCACTCCGTCACGTTCGCCACGCCCGGCTCCAGGATCGTCAGCCCGTCCATGAAGCGCTCGATCTGCGACGAGTGCCGGAAGTACGACCCGCCGAGCCCCGACTGCAGGATCCGCTTGGCCTCCTCGACCCGCGGGTCGTCGCCCGCGTCGTGCAGGTGCGTCAGCACGACGTGGCTGCCCGCCGGCAGGAACGGGTGCAGCGCCCGCACGACCGCCGCCGGGTCCCGCTCGTCCGGGACGTGGTGGATGATCGCGGCGAGGATCAGCCCGACCGGCCGGCCCGGGTCGATCAGCCCGGTCAGCGCCGGGTCGGCGAAGATCTTCTCCGGCTCGTACAGGTCGCCCTGGATGAACGTGGCGACGCCCTGCTCGGTGAGCAGCGCGCGGCCGTGCGCCAGCACGATCGGGTCGTTGTCCACGTACACCACGCGCGCGTCCGGGTTCGCCGACCGGGCGAACTGGTGCACGTTGGACGCCGTCGGGAGCCCCGACCCGATGTCGACGAACTGGTCGATGCCGAGCTCGCCCGCCAGGTACGTCACCGCGCGCCCGATCGCGACCCGGTTCCCCTGCGCGACGACCGGCGCCTCCGGGACGAGCTGCATCACCATGTCGGCCACCTCCCGGTCGGCGGCGAAGTTGTCCTTGCCGCCGAGGAAGTAGTCGTACACCCGGGCGAACGTCGGCGTGGAGGTGTCGATGCCGGGAGGCGCGCTCTCCGGGAGTTCGTCGGCCACGCGTGCGGCTCCTTCTGTTGGACCCCGCGTCGAACGCCTGCGGGGCGGAACGAGATGGCCCAAGATTAGGCCGATCCGCCGTGCCCGGCGGGGTTTTCGCGGCTTTGCCCGGCCCGTCCTGGCACGGGGTGCGGTTTTCCGCAGGGGCGCGCCTGCGGTGCGCGTCCGGACGGGTCGGCGGTGCGCTCCATGGTGGCGCGCACGTCCCGTTCCTAGCGTCGAAGGCATGATCGAGACGACGTACGCGATGGCGTCCGCGGCGGCCGGGACCGAGCCGTCCGGCGGCGTGACCGGGTGGGCGACGCACCTGATGGAGCAGCTCGGCGCGCCCGGCGCCGGGGCGGCGATCGCGCTGGAGAACCTGTTCCCGCCGCTGCCGAGCGAGGTGATCCTCCCGCTCGCCGGCTTCACCGCCGCGCAGGGCCGGATGAGCCTGGCCGCCGCGCTGGTGTGGACGACCCTCGGCTCGGTGGCGGGCGCGCTGGCCCTCTACGGGGTCGGCGCGCTGATCGGCCGCGACCGGATCCGCGCGCTGGTCGCGCGGCTCCCGCTGGTGAAGCTCGCCGACCTCGACCGCACCGAGGCCTGGTTCGCCCGGCACGGCGGCAAGGCGGTGTTCTTCGGCCGGATGATCCCGATCTTCCGCAGCCTGATCTCCGTCCCGGCCGGGCTGGAGCGGATGCGGATGGCGGCGTTCCTGCTCTACACGGCGCTCGGCAGCCTGCTGTGGAACACGGTGTTCGTGCTGGCCGGCTACTGGCTCGGCGACAACTGGACGGCCGTCGAGGACCTCGTCGGCGTGTACTCCAAGGCGGTGGTCGCGGTCGTGGCCGTCGCGGTCGCGGCGTTCCTGGCGGTGCGTATCGTGAAGTCCCGCGGTGGACGGCACCGCGGCACGCCCGCGCGCCCCCACCGAGAACTCGAACGTGACCGCATCCTCTGATCCGCCGCCCGCCCGCCGCTCCGGCCCACGCGCGCCGGCCGTCGCGGCGGCGCGGGCCGTGGCCGGCCTGCTGCTCGGCGCGGTCACCGCCGTCGTGGAGCTCGTCCTGCTCGCGGCCGCGGCGCTGCTGATGGCGTACGCGCTGGCGTTCTCCCGCGGGCAGCGGGCCGTGCCGGCCGTCGTCGCGGACGGCGCGCGCCGCCTCACCGAGCTGGAGCGCCGCCGGCTGGCGTTCCTCGGCGAGGCCGGCGCCGCCGAGTACGGCCCGCTGCGCGCGCTGGCCTACCTCGTCCTGCGGGTGCCGGTCGGGCTGCTCGGCGGGGTCATCCTCGGCCTGATCGGCTACGGCGCCGCGGCGGCCGCCGAGCTGGCGCTCGGCTGGTGGGTGACCGGCCGCTACCTGGACGGCATCCCGCCGACCTGGTGGATCGTCCTGTACACCGGCGTCGCCGGGATCGTCCTGCTGTTCCTGGCCGTCCAGGGGCTGGTCGGGGTGGCGGCGCTGGAGCGGGCGGTCGCGCGCCGCTGCCTCGGCCCGAGCCCCCTCGCCGAGTACGAGCGGCGGATCGCGCAGCTCTCCGTCACCCGCGCGGAGGTCGTGGACGCGGTCGACGACGAGCGCCGCCGCATCGAGCGGGACCTGCACGACGGCGTCCAGCAGCGGCTCGTCGCGCTCGGCATGCTGATCGGCCGCGCGCGCCGCGCCGGCGACCACGAGAGGGCGTCCGAGCTGCTGAGACAGGCGCACGAGGAGTCGCAGCGGGCGCTGGAGGACCTGCGCGAGGTCACCTGGCGGGTCTACCCGGCGGCGCTCGACGGCGAGGGGCTGCGGGCCGCGCTGGAGTCGGTCGCCGAGCGGTCCGCGGTGCCGGTGACGATCGGCTACGACGTGCCGGGCCGCCCGCCGCACGCGGTCGAGACCGCCGCGTACTTCGTGGTCTGCGAGGCCGTCACGAACGCCGCCAAGCACTCCGGCGCCGGACGGGTACGCGTGGAGGTCGCCGGATCCGGGACAATGATCGGCGTGCGCATCGAGGACGACGGGACCGGCGGGGCCGACCCGTCCGGCGGCGGGCTCGCCGGCTTGGCCCGCCGGGTCGCCGCGCTGGACGGGACGTTCGCCGTGCACAGCCCGCCCGGCGGCCCCACCGTGATCACCGCGGAGCTGCCGTGCGGGTGATGCTGGCCGAGGACTCCACGCTGCTGCGCGAGGGCCTGGTGCGGCTGCTCGCCGAGGAGGGCCACGAGGTCGCGGCGGCCGTCGGCGACGGCGACGCGCTGATCGCCGCCGTCGCGGGCAGCCCGCCGGACGTCGTCGTCGTGGACGTCCGGATGCCGCCGACGCACACCGACGAGGGCCTGCGCGCCGCGCTGGAGATCCGCCGCCGGTGGCCCGCCGTCGGCGTGCTCGTCCTGTCGCAGTACGTCGAGAAGCGCTACGCCACCGAGCTGATCACCGCGGACACCACCGGCGTCGGGTACCTGCTGAAGGACCGGGTCGCGCAGGTCGAGGAGTTCCTGGACGCCCTCGACCGGGTCGGCGCCGGCGGGGCCGCGTTCGACCCGGAGGTGGTGCGGCGGCTGCTGGCGCACAGCACGCACGCCGACCCGCTGTCGCGGCTGACCCCGCGCGAGCGGGACGTCCTCGACCACATGGCCCAGGGCCACACGAACGCCTCGATCGCCGCGCACCTGCACGTCTCGCAGAGCGCGGTCGAGAAGCACGTCAACGCGATCTTCGACAAGCTGGACCTGTCGCACGCGGCCGGCTACAGCCGCCGCGTGCTGGCGGTGCTGCGCTACCTCGGCTCCTGAGAGCCGGTGACACGGGAGGAGACGACCATGGTCGGCAAGCTCGACTGGGAACCGGCCGCCGGGCGGGCGGACCTGCTGGCGGACCCGGTGGCCGCCGCGATCGGCGGCGTCCCGGACGCCGAGGCCGCCGCGATCGATCCGGAACTCGCGGACACGGCGGCGTTCTGCGAACGCTACGACGTGCCGCTGGAGGCCAGCGCGAACTGCGTCGTCGTCGCGGCCAAGCGCGGCGGCGAGGTGACGTACGCGGCGTGCATGGTCCTCGCGACGGACCGCGCCGACGTGAACGGCGTCGTCCGCAAGCACCTCGGCGCCCGCAAGGTCTCGTTCGCGCCGATGGACCAGGCCACCTCGCTCACCGGCATGGAGTACGGCGGCATCACCCCGGTCGGCCTGCCCGCCGGCTGGCCGGTCCTGGTGGACGAGGCGGTCGCCGCCGCGCCCAGCGTCGTCATCGGCAGCGGCCTGCGCAAGTCCAAGGTCCTGCTGCCCGGCAAGGCCCTGGCGGGCCTGCCCGGCGCCGAGGTCATCGCCCTGGCGCAGTAGCCGTGCCGTCCGACGCCCTGCGCCGCGCCCTCACCGACCCCGGCCCGCGCCCGCTGCCGGACGAGGCCGCGCGGCTGCTGGAGGACCTGGACGCGCCGCCCCGCCTGGCGGCGCATCTGCGCGCCGTCCACGACGTCGCCGCCGAACTCCTCGCCTGGGTCGTGGGCCGCTACCCGGCCCTCGCTGTGGACGGCGATGCCGTCCTGTTCGGCGCGGCGACCCACGACATCGGCAAGGCCCTGCACCCGGACGAGCTGTCCGGGCCCGGATCGCGGCACGAGGCGGCGGGCCACGCGCTGCTCCGCGAACGTGGCGTAGAGGAGCGGCTGGCCCGGTTCGCCCGCACCCACGCGTCCTGGGACGGCCCCGGCATCGGCGCCGACGACCTGCTCGTCAGCCTCGCCGACAAGGTCTGGAAGGCCAAGCGCGTGCCCGGCCTGGAGCAGCGCGTCGTGGACGTGCTGGCCGCCGCGTCCGGCGCCGAGAAGTGGGAGGTCTTCATGGACCTCGACGACGCCTGCGACCGCCTCGCCGCGGGCGCGGACGGCCGCCTGGCGTTCCAGTCGGCCTATCCGGTCGTCGCGTGACCGTCCGGCGCGGCTCCGCGGCGGGGCCCCCGCGGCCCGCCGCGCCGCGTCGTGTGGATCGACATCGCGGGTAGACCAGCGGGCCGCCCGAAACTCATCGCGCGGGCCGAAATCAATCCGGGATCGCGCCGACCCGGTAGGCGGTGCCGCCCGCCGCGCGGGCCCGGTCGAGCAGCGCGCGGTTGGCCGCGAGCATCTCCGCGACGGGCGCGGACCCGGGTGAGGCGGTCTTCAGCACGCTGAACAGCACCGGCTCCGGCGGCGCGGCGAGCAGCGGCACGTGCCCGACGCGCAGCGCCTTGACCAGGACGACGCCGCTGAGGCCGAGGTCGCGCGGCGCCATCTCCTTGAGCGTGGTCTCGATGACGCCGGCGGCCCGGTCGCGCGGCAGGAAGACCATGGCCCACGGGTGCGGCCGCGCCCACTCGCCGAGCGCGACCAGCTCCTCGACGTCGGGACGCATGCGGTCGGCGAACGCGAGGAAGGGCAGCTCCTCGGTCTCGGTCGTGCCCGGCGGGACGGGGCCGTCCCCGTACAGGGTCGCCTTGATCTCGTAACGCCACCCGTCCGGCGACGGCTTGGCCTGGCCGGAGATGTCGTCGGCCGCGATCTCGCCTTGCAGGCGCAGCAGACCGGCCGCGTCCCGGCACGGGATCGTGCAGGTCAGCACCCGTTCCGGGGCCGGGACGAGGCGCAGCGTCGCGCTCGTGATCACGCCGTTGCGGCCGAGCCCGCCCCGCACCGCGTCGAACAGCTCCGGCCGGACGTCGCGTGAGCACGCGACGACGCGTCCGCCGTCCACCACGTCGAGGGCGAGGACGTGGTCGGCCTGCGTCCCGTGCAGGTGGGACGTGCCGCCGACGCCGCCCGCCGAGATCGTCCCGCCGACGGTGACGTCGAGGAAGTCGGTCAGCACGGGCGGGACGAGACCGTGGGGGAGCGTCGCGGCCAGCACCTCGCGCCACGTCGTCCCGGCACCGGCGACCGCGTGCCCGGGCGTGACGTCCTCGACGCCCGCGAGGCCCCGCATGTCGAGGCAGAGCCCGCTGGTCAGCGACTGGCCGAACGTCGAGTGCCCGCACCCGCGGGGGACCGCGTCCAACCGCCGGGCGCGCGCCTCCCGGAGCGCCTCGGCGACCTCGTCAGCGCCGCCCGGCCGCACCACCCGCGCCGGTGCACGCTCCACGATCCCGCCGAAGTCCCGCATGGAACCGAGCGTTCCAGCGTCGCCCCGCCCAGGAAACCCCTCCCAGGGGTCGGGCACCGTGCCCCCGGGTGCGGTTCAGCGGGCGCGGAGGCGGGCGCCGACGCGCGTCAGGGCGTCCCCGAGCACCTCGATCTCCGCGGGGGTGAGGACGTCGATGAGGGCCTCCCGGACGACGCCGCGGTGGCCGGGGCGGACGCGGTCGAGGGTCGCGGCGCCGTCCTCGGTGAGCTCCGCCCACACCGAGCGCCGGTCGGACTCGCAGCCGGTCCGCTTGACGAGCCCGGCACGCTCCAGCCGGGTGATCTGGTAGGTGAGCCGGCTCTTGGAGATCATCACCTCGCGCGCGAGGTCGGACATGCGCAGCCGGCCGCCGTCGGCCCGGTGCAGCCGCACCAGCACCTCGAACTCGGCGTGCGACAGCCCGCCGTCCCGCTTGAGCTGGCGTTCGATCTCGTGGTCGAGCAGGTGGCCGGCGGCCAGGAAGGCCGTCCAGGCGCGCAGCTCGGCCGGGTCCAGGGCGTCCCCCGCGTCCGTCATGGGGTGATTCTAGTTGACCTGGATTCGGATTGAAGTTTCTAGATGGTCTGAATTTGAACGACCTCTGCTACGGTCAGGTTTGTTCAACTTTTAACCACCGACGAGAGAGACACCGGAGGACCGGCATGCTCCCCGCCCGACGCCATCCCCTGCTGCCCGACGCCGGACTGCTGATCGGCCGGCTGGCCCTCGGCGCGATCTTCATCGCGCACGGCTGGCAGAAGCTGCACGACACCGGCCACGCGGCGGTCGCCGCCCAGTTCGACGGGCTCGGCATCCCGATGCCCGGCGCGTCGGCCTACTTCGGCACCTGGGTCGAGCTGGCCGGCGGCGTCGCGCTGGTCCTCGGCGTCCTGCTCCCCGTCGCCGGCGTGCTGATCGCCGTGGACATGGCCGGCGCGTTCTGGTTCGTCCACAAGGACCACGGCCTGTTCTCGGAGAAGGGCGGCTACGAGTACGTCCTGATGCTCGGCGCCGCCGCGCTGCTGTTCGCCCTCGCCGGCGGCGGGCGGTTCTCGCTCGACGCCGCGCTCTGGAGCCGCCTTACCCGCCGCAGCGGAACCGAGGTCCCCGGACGGGAGCCCGCACGCGTCTGATCCGTCCCGTATCGGCCCCTGCGCGCGGTTCCCGTGCGCAGGGGCCGCCGCGTTGCGAGGATGGCGCCATGGACGCGTGGGAGGCGGTGACGGCCGAATACGCCGCACTGGAGGCGCAGTTGGCCGACCCCCGCGTCCACAGGGACTTCCGGCGCGCGCGCAGGCTGCGCCGTTGCGCAGCGGCACTACGGCCGCTCAACGAGGACGCGCTGCGCCTTCGCGCGCTCCTGGACGATCTGCGCGACGTCCGCGATCTGGCCGCCGACCCCGCCTGGCGCGCCGACCCCGCCTGGCGCGCCGAGGGAGACCGGATCGAGCGGGAGGCGGCGTCCCTGCGCGCGGACCTGGCCGCCGCCGTCGCCGCGCGCGATCCCTTCGACCCGTACGACGTGATCGTGCTGATCGACGCGGAGACGGGCGGTCATCGTCCCGTCCAGGCCGTCGTGGACGCCTACCAGGAGGACGCCCGGGCCAGAGGCTGGCACGTCGAGCACCTCTACAACGACCCGCCGCCGCACTGGGCGATGCTGGGCATCACGGCGGGGGAGGAGGGGCCCGGCCCCTGGTCCGTCCTTAAGGACGGCGGCGGGCCCCGGGCGGTGCGCACCGCGGACGGCCCTGGCACCGCGCACGTCACCGTCCTCCCCGAAGCGGAACCCGCGGCCGTCGACCCTCGGGACGTCCGCATCGACCTGTACTGCACGCGCGAACCGGGCGCTCAGACGATGCTCCGGGTGCTCCATGAACCGACCCGCGTCGGCGCCTACGGAGGCGCCCCGGTGCCCGCGCGCGCCCAGGCGAACGCCATGCGCGTCGTGTGGGCCCAGCTCGCAGTACTGGGAAGCGCTCTAGAAGGCCGTTATCAGGCGGTTCCGCAGGCGCCGGGCGGGCATCTGCGCCTGCGGGCCGTGGCCGGCCGTCCCGCGTCAGTGTGATCTACGCAACTTTTCTTGTGCGACGTACAGGGAAGGTGACTTTCCGGTAAACAACCGTCACCAGCCTGGAAAGGGATATGGTCCGGTCCAAAACCGGAGCTTGGGCGCCCCGCCTCCCTGACATCCCGCTTTGCTGTCACCGGGTCTTTACGTCGAAGTGACACAATGTTCCCGATGACCGTTTCTGGGCATGGTGATGACCGAGAGTTCCTGGAGAGGCGGGTCGCTGGTGTCGCGCGGTAGTGAGTTCGTTGTGGTGGCCAATCGGCTTCCGGTGGACCGGAGCGTCGGGGCGGACGGGGTTCCGGCGTGGCGGCGCAGCCCCGGCGGGCTCGTCAGCGCCATCGCCCCGGTGATGCGGCGCAGGAACGGCACGTGGATCGGCTGGACGGGCGCGCCCGGCGAGGAGCTCGACCCGTTCGAAGAGGACGGCATGTCGCTCCATCCGATCGCGCAGTCCGCCGAGGAGGTCGCGCTCTATTACGAGGGCTTCTCCAATGCCACGCTGTGGCCGCTGTATCACGACGTCGTCGCCCCGCCCGTTTACGATCGGGCCATGTGGGACGCCTATGTGCGGGTGAACCGGCGTTTCGCGGAGGCGGCGGCGAAGGTCGCGGCCGACGGCGCGATCGTCTGGGTGCAGGACTACCAGCTCCAGCTCGTCCCGGCGATGCTGCGGGCGCTCCGCCCCGACCTGCGCATCGGCTTCTTCCTGCACATCCCGTTCCCGCCCGTCGAGCTGTTCTGGCAGCTGCCCTGGCGGCGGCAGATCCTCGAGGGGCTGCTCGGCGCGGACCTGGTCGGCTTCCAGCTGCCCGGCGCGGCGGCGAACTTCGTCCGGCTGTGCCGGCGGCTGCTGGACACCCGCTACTCCAAGCAGGACGTGTTCTGGGACGACCGGGTCGTGCGGGCCCGCGCGTTTCCCATCTCGGTGGACGTCGGCGAGCTGAACGACCTGGTCGGGCGGCCCGAGGTGGTCGAGCGCGCGCAGGAGATCCGCGGCGACCTCGGGGACGCGACGGTGCTGCTCGGCGTCGACCGGCTCGACTACACCAAGGGCATCACCCAGCGGCTGCAGGCGTTCGGCGAGCTGTTCGGCGACGGCCACCTCAAGCCGGGCCAGGCGGTGTTCGTGCAGATCGCGACGCCGAGCCGGGAGCGGGTGGAGCAGTACCAGCTGCTGCGCGAGGAGATCGAGCAGCAGGTCGGCCGGATCAACGGCGAGTACGGCGAGATCGGGTTTCCGGTCATCCACTATCTGCACAGCTCGTATGACCGTTCCGAGCTGACCGCGCTCTACCTGGCGGCGGACGTGATGGTCGTCACACCGCTGCGCGACGGTATGAACCTGGTGGCCAAGGAGTACGTGGCCTGCCGCCGCGACCTGCGCGGTGCGCTCGTGCTCAGCGAGTTCGCCGGCGCCGCCGCCGAGCTGAAGCGGGGCGCCTTCCAGGTCAACCCCTACGACATCGACGGGCTGAAGGGCACGCTGCTGGCCGCCCTCGGCGCCGAGCCCGCCGAGCAGGCCCGGCGGATGCGCTCGATGCGCCGCCGCGTCATCGAGCACGACGTGGACCGCTGGGCGCAGGACTTCCTCAGCGAGCTGGAGCGCCCGGTCCGGTCGGTGCCGTCGCCGGTCAGCGTCGCGGAGGGCTGACCCGCAGGTCGAAGGAGGCCCACACGGCCTTCCCGCCGGTGGACAGCCGGGCCCAGCCCCACGCGTCGCTGACGCCGCCCACGACGAGCAGGCCCCGGCCGCCTTCGATGAAGCGGTCCGGGTCGTTGGGCAGCGCCTCGGGCGCGCGCGCCCCCGGGTCGGTCACCGTGACGACGAGCCGCCGCGGGTGCCCCACGAGGACGACCTGGATCGGGCACAGCGGCAGCGGCTGAGGAAGCCCCTCCAGGCCGTGCCGCAGCGCGTTGGTCACCAGTTCGGAGACGGCGACCACCACGTCCTCGGCGCCCTCGCCGAGGCCCCACTCGCGCAGCGTGGCCTGGGTGAACTCGCGCGCCGTGCGGGGCGCGGTGATCTCGGCGGGCAGGACGCGGCGGGCGGTGCGGGGGGTGCCGGCGTACGCGGCGGGCCACAGGCCGGCCAGCCCGGGCGGGGTCACCGGGGCGCTCGCGGGAGCGTTCGGGCGCGCGGGCTCCTGCGGGGCGTCCGGCCAGGGCGCGTGCACGGCGTGCCGCGGTCCGCGGCCGCCCATGGCGGCGTGGGCCGCGATGTCGTCTGCCTGGTCAACGGTCATTTCTCGAACCTCGAAGGCGTGCTGGGTCGGTACCGGCGAGCGTTCGCTATCTTGCTCCCCAAGTCGTGCAGATGCAAGACCGTCTGCATGAACGAATGCAAGAACGAATGCACGTGCATCTCGTACCATGGTGTGGGGTGGGGCGAGATCGCGGCCTTCCCGTCGGGGGAGGCTGAGACGCCTGAGGGGGCACAAACGATGAACGGCCACCAGATGCCGGACTGGCGCGACGGGCTGGTCTGGCAGAAGAGCCGGCGCAGCAATCCCAGCGGTAACTGCGTCGAGATGGCCGAACTCCCGAACGGGGAGATCGCCGTGCGCAACTCCCGGGACCCGGAGGGGGCCGTGCTCGTCTACACGCGCGAGGAGGTGGAGGCGTTCGTGGGCGGGGCCAAGGACGGTGACTTCGACCACATGCTGGTCTGACCGTCCAATAAACCGAACGGGATTCCATTCGCCCGTCCGGGCCGGTAACGTGCGGCCATGCACCTGGGGCACGTAGCCGCACAGACGCCCGACAAGCCCGCCGTGATCATGGCGGGCTCCGGCCGGGTCGTCACCTTCCGGGAACTTAACGACGCGTCCAACCGGCTCGCGCAGCTGCTCCACGCGGAAGGGCTCCGGCCGGGCGACCACATCGCGTTCATGCTGGAGAACCACCCGCTCTACCTGGCCATCGCCTGGGCCGCCCAGCGGTCCGGGCTCTACTACACCGCCATCAGCTCCCGGCTCCAGCCCGAGGAGCTCGCCTACATCGTGGGCAACTGCGAGGCCAAGGCCTTCATCACCAGCGCGGCCATGGAGGCCGCCGCGCAGGACCCGCCGGACGTGCCGCTGCGCCTCATGCTCGGCGGCACGGCACCGGGCTACGACTCCTACGAGGAACGCGTCGCCGCGCACCCGGCCGAGCCGATCGAGCACGAGTGCGAAGGCTCGGACATGCTCTACTCCTCCGGGACGACCGGCCGTCCCAAGGGCGTCAAACCGCCGCTCACCCAGGCCCCCATGGGCACCGCCGGACCGCTCTACATGCTCATCACCGGGCTGTTCGGGGCCGGCGAGGACTCGGTCTACCTGTCCCCGGCGCCGCTGTACCACGCCGCGCCGCTGCGCTACTCGCTGATCTTCCAGCGGTGCGGCGCCACCGTCGTGGTGATGGAGAAGTTCGACGCCGAGCAGGCCCTCGCCGCCATCGAGAAGTACCGCGTCACGCACAGCCAGTGGGTGCCGACCATGTTCATCCGGATGCTGAAGCTCCCGGACGAGGTCCGCGCCAAGTACGACCTGACGAGCCTCGCGTGCGCCGTGCACGCCGCCGCGCCCTGCCCCGTCCCCGTCAAGGAGCGGATGATCGACTGGTGGGGCCCGATCCTGCACGAGTACTACGCGGGCACCGAGGGCAACTGCTTCGTCTACACCAACTCCGAGGACTGGCTGGCGCACAAGGGCACCGTCGGGCGCCCCATCCTCGGCGAGGTCCACGTCCTGGACGAGGACGGCGCCGAGCAGCCCCCGGGCACGCCCGGCACGCTGTACTTCGGCGGCGGCCCGTCGTTCGAGTACCACGGCGACCAGGCCAAGACCGACGCGTCCCGCGACCCCTGGGGGCACGGCTGGACGACCCTCGGCGACATCGGCCACGTCGACGAGGACGGCTTCCTCTACCTCACCGACCGCCGCTCCTACATGATCATCAGCGGCGGGGTGAACATCTACCCGCAGGAGGCCGAGAACGTCCTCGCGGTGCACCCCAAGGTCGCCGACGTCGCGGTGTTCGGCGTCCCCGACACCGAGATGGGCGAGGCCGTCAAGGCCGTCGTCCAGCCGGCGTCCATGGCCGACGCGGGCCCCGACCTGGAGGCCGAGCTGATCGCCTACTGCCGCGACCACCTCGCCCACTACAAGTGCCCGCGCTCCGTCGACTTCCGGGCCGAGCTCCCGCGCCACCCCACCGGCAAGCTCTACAAGCGCCTGCTCCGCGACGAGTACTGGAAGGACCAGAGCGCGGCGACCGCCTGACCGCGGCGTTGGAACCGTCCATGGACGGCGCTGAGAGGCCCGCGGACGGCGAAAGCCCCGGCCCGGGAACCCAGGTTCCCGAACCGGGGCTTCTCGGACGTCTGGGACGTCCTAGTGCATCGCGATCGGCACTTCGGCCTTCTCCGCGGCCGCCGTGGTGTCCGGCCGCTTGCGCGGCAGGAGCAGCGCCGGGATGAACGCCAGCGCCAGCAGCGCCACCGCGTACCAGTAGGTGTGCTGGAACGCGTCCGCCATCGGCCCGCCAATCTTGTCCATGACCGCCTTCGGGACCGGGCCCTGCGAGTTCGCGTTGCCGCCGCCGCCGAACGGCTTGAGGTTCGACGCCAGCTTGTTCGCCAGCAGCACCGAGATCAGCGCGGTGCCGAGCGACGTCGACACCTGCTGGATGATGTTCAGCATCGTGCTGGCCCGCGGGACCTCGTCGTGCTGCAGGGTCTGGATGGCCGCCGCCATGGTCGGCATCATCGTCATGCCCATGCCGAGGCCCATCACGAACAGCACCCCGCCGAGCGCCCAGAAGGACGTGTCGGCCTCCAGGATCGCGGCGAAGCCCGCCACCGACAGCACCACCACGACCAGGCCGACCAGGACCACCCGGCCGGGGCCGATCCGGTCGGTCAGCTTGCCGCCGATCGGCATGGTGACCATCGCGCCGAGGCCCTGCGGGGCCAGCAGCAGGCCGGAGTGCAGGGCGCCCTGCCCGCGCACCGTCTGGTAGTACAGCGGGAGCAGCAGCATCGCGCCCATGAACGCCGCCATGAACAGCACCATCGTGCCGGACGCGGCCAGCACCGAGCGGCGCTTGAGCAGCCGCAGGTCGATCAGCGGGCTCTTGGCGTTCAGCGCCCGGAACACGAACCCGATCACCAGGACGGCGCCGATCACCGTCGGGATCAGCCCCTCCGGCTTGGTGAAGTCCTTCAGCTCGGCGCCCTTGGCCAGGCCGTAGATCAGCGCGGCGAGGCCGGGCGACAGCAGGATCAGGCCGGGGATGTCGAGGCGCTCACCGCGCTGCGGCTCGTCCCGCTTCAGGATCCGCGCGGACATGAACAGCGCGACGATGCCGATCGGCAGGTTGATGAAGAAGATCCACCGCCACGACACGTCGTCGACCAGCCAGCCGCCGAGGATGGGGCCGAGGATCGGGCCGAGCAGCATCGGGATGCCGACGACGCTCATCACCTGGCCGACCCGCTTCGGGCCGGCGGCCTGCGTCAGGATCGTCATGCCGGCGGGCATGATCATGCCGCCGCCGAGGCCCTGCAGCACCCGGAACACGATCAGCGAGCTCGCCGACCAGGCCAGCCCGGCCAGCATCGAGCCGATCACGAACAGCCCGATCGAGATCATGTAGAGCCGCTTGGTGCCGAACCGCGCCGCCGCCCAGCCGGTGATCGGGATCACCGTGGCCAGCGCGAGGGTGTACCCGGTCGCCACCCACTGGATGGTGGCCAGCGGGGCGTCGAACTCCTTGGTCAGGTCATTGATCGCGACGTTGACGACCGTGACGTCGAGGATGGACATGATCGCGCCGAGGACGACGCACATGGCCACCGCGAGCACGCCGCGGTCCAGCCCGCCTCCGGGGGCAGAGTCCTCCAGCGGGCCGTCCGCCGTCTGCGAAGACGCGGGAGCGGTCAACTCTCTTCCAATCGTCAGGGCCCGTGCACGCGGGCACGCAGGGACCGTGGGAACGTTCTCGGGGATACCGCAGCAAAATACTGCAGAGACTGACACTTTCGCGAACGAGTAAACTTCGCGGCCTTCGGGACTATTCCAGGGGGGTCCGACACTCTGGCCGGGGTCTGCGCTGCTCCCCGGCGTCCAGCCTCCGACCTCGACCGCACTCGAGGTCAACACAGTGTGACGCATCCGACATCGAGGTCTCCCCCTTCCCGCGGCGCTCCGAAGCGGACGCACAGGCAGACCAGGGCACTACAAAGAACTCATCGCCCGTATGCCGAAATTTCCCGACAACTTTCCGTAACCGTCCGCCCTCCGCTCGGCGCGGACGGACGGACGCCCTCAGGAGACCTTCAACCGCCGCCCCAACACCTCGCCGCCCCGCACCTCCTGCCCCGCGGCGATGCGGACCGTGAGTTTCCGGTTCTGGCGGAGCGGGGCGAGATCGAGCCCTGGCGCGGCTCCCGTGAGATCCAGCGACTCGAGCCGCGGCAGGGAGGCCAGCGGGGTGAGGTCGCGGATCTCCTGGCAGTTCGCCAGGACCAACTCCGACAGCAATGGGAGGCTGGCGAGCGGTGTCAGGTCGGCGACCGGAGTGGAGCGGAGGACGAGTTCCCGCAGGCGCCTGAGCCCCGCGCACACGGAGATGTCCGCCGCGGCCTCGCACTGCTGCAATATGAGCCATGTCAGCGGGAGCCGGTTGAGCGGGCTCAGATCGTCCACCCAAGTGCACCGGTCGAGGATCAGACCCCGCACCTGCGGGGCCGCTTCGACGACATCGGCCAGCCCGCAGTCGAGGTCGGTCTGACCGAGCGACAGCGCCTGAACCTCCCGGAGCGGCGGAAGGGATTCCAAGCTCTTCAGATGCACTCCACCGCTGACAGAGAGGAGCCGGACCCGCTTGTGGCGGGTGAGGGGCGTGAAGTCCTCGATGTGTTCGCATGCGCTGAGCCAGATCATCGCCAGGTCGGGAAGCGCGTCCAGGAATCGCAGAGTGGTCATCCCCGGTGCTCGGATCTCCAGCTCACGGAGTCTGGGCAGCGGGGGAAGGAGGCAGGGGTCGAAGAAGGGGTCGTCCGACAGCAAGGCCAGCTTGCGGAGTGAGGCGGCATGACGGCTGAGGAAGCCGAGATCGCTCGGCCGGTCCAACCAGGCGGAGATTCTGGAGAGAGGAGGGACGGCCGCGAGCGCAGCGAGTTGGGGCGCGGAGTCGTCCACTGAAAGTCCGGCGCCGTCGGGAAGCGAGGCGAGAACCCGCTCGGCATACTCCCCGGGGTCGTAGTACTGCCAGGCATCGTTCAGCGCCATCCAGACCTTCGGACGCTGGTCGGCGCCGTAACGGGCGAGGACGTCCAGGCTTTCCGGGCCGTTGATCAAGGCGGCCGTGTGGATCGTCGCCCTCGCGGCCCCGGCGGGAATGCCGTCCAGGGTCTCGGGGAGGCGGCGGAGGACGGGTTCGCCTGCGGTGGCGAGGGAGCGGGCGGAGGCTTCGTCGCGGGGCGGGATGAGGTCGTCCAGGCAGCGGTCGAGGTCTTCGCGCAGGTCGTCGGGGACGGACGGGAGCGTCTCCAGGCAGGCGACCGCCACCAGCTTCAAGGCGCGGGCGCGTCGCTTCTCCGTGCGAGCGCGGCTCAGGACGCCGGTGAGCAGTTCGCAGCGGAGGGGTTCGTTGGCGTGGCCGGCGGCCATGATGACGGTCTCGCGCCAGGTGTCGCGGTGGGCGTTCTGGACGAGGAGGTCCATGTCGCCGAGGTCGGCGGCCTGCTTGGCGGCGAGGTACTCCTGCACGGTCCGGTGGACGAAATCGATGCGTCCGGGCACCGGTTCGCGGAGGACGCCGCTGCGCTGCAGCAGCTCGTCCAAGACCTGCGCAGCCGGGACGCGGACCTGTGGCATCGAAGCGAGCCGGTCGGCGACGAGCCGCTCGACCATCCCCTTGGGAAGTTCGACACGGGCGCTGGTCGACAGCTGCCAGGCGATGTCCTGCAGGATCCGGATCTTCTGGTCGCGTTCGAGGACGCTCGGGATGCCGCGTTTGGTGTCCCGTGTCTCCAGCAGCATGTCGAGTGCGGCCGTGTAGAGGCCCATGCGGTTGCGGGGGAGTGCCTCGCGGTCGAGGTTGAGCGCGCAGAGCATCGCGGCGAGCAAGGGGCTGGACGCGAGAGTCCGCAGGTGAGGGGCCGCCTCCAGGCGCGCCAGCAACCGGGCCTCGTAGGCGGGCAGCCGCTCCGGCGTGCACGGGATGTCGGCACAGTCGCGGACGGCGTTGTGCCAGTGCTGGACGAGCGTCCGCACGTCCGCCGGAGCGAGCTGTTCCAGGAAGGCCGTGGCGAAGCCCTCGGCTTGGAGCCAGTCGGACGCGGCGGCGGCCGGGCGCGACGTGACAATGACGCGGATGCCGGGGAACTCGGTGACGAGCCGCTTCAACCATTGCCGGACGTTCTGGCGCTGGCCGCTCGTCACCTCGTCGACGCCGTCCACAAGCAGCAATGCCCGCCCGGACAACAGCCGGCGGTGCACCCAGCCGCGCGGCATGATCCCGGCGAGGTTGCCTGCGACGTCATCGAGGAACTCTTCCGGACGCGGCAGCGCGCCGCCCGCATGGCTGCGCAGCTTGATGAGGAACGGCACGGAGCCGTTCCATTCGCCGAGCGGCCCGGTGAAGGAACCGCGCGCCGCCGTGATGGCGATCCAGCGCAGCAGGGTGCTTTTGCCGCCGCCCGCCTCACCACGTAGCAACATCAGCCGATGGTCGCCCAGGGCGGCTTCGACGCGGACGGCCCCCGTTCGCACCTGGTCGCGCCATTCGCTGAGCGGCACGGCTTGCGGCGCCCGGGGGCGCCTGCGCGCGCTCTCATCAGACACGTTCAGGCTGATGTAGGCGACGCTCAACGTCGTCTGCGGGCGCATGAACCGCTCGAACCGGACGCCGAAGAGTTCCAGCGTGTCGAGTGATTCGCTGATTGACGCGAGGTACCGCCGGGTGAACTCCTCGTCGTCGGCCACGCCTTCGGGCGCGGTGAGCGTCCGCGCCGGAAGCCGGGCCAGGACGGTCCCGACTTGCTCGGCGAGCCCGCTGAGACGTCCGAGCATCTCGGCGGACGCGCGTGGGCCGAACTCCGGCAGGTGAACGACGATGCGTGCCAGGCAGTCGCAGCATTCGTCGAGGACGACCTCGTAAAGGTGCGCGCCCGCCTCGCCCAGTTCGAACTCCGCCCGCCGCGCCGGGAGCCGCGACCGAAGACCTCGTGCGAGCTTCACCGGGTCGGCGTCCGCCGCGAAGAAGGCGTCATCAGAGAGGTCGGCGTTCTCCAGGGTGCGGACGACCTCGAACAACGCGGCGTCGCGGTCGCCGTCCGTGAGCCCGCCGAACTCGTTACCCGCGAACGTCAGTAGCCGCTCGGCGACCGCGTCGGCGATGCCCTCGAACTGCCGCTGGACGCGCCGCCGCTTGAGTTCGTCCGGGAATCCCGTCCTGATCAGCTCGGTGAGGTCCTTGCCAGCGGCGTCACGCGTGGAGCGCCCGGCGAGCCACCGTCCCACGGCCAGCCGCGCCACCGATGCCCCCACCCGCAACGCGGCCACCTCAACCGACATGGCACCTCCGACGAGACCGGCTGAGCCATTATGGCGGGAAACCCGGTCATGCGATGGCCATTGGCCGGCTCTCGACCGCCGCCGTTATCTCCGGCACGTGAACGAATCCCTGGCGGCGGCGCGCGGCGACCGACACTCGCACGTCCGGTCGGTACTCCGCAGGGCATATGCCGTCGTAACCGTGTTTGACGATTCCCCAGTAGATGTCCTCAGAGACGACCAGAACGAGAGGTGCACTACTCGTCCGCAGGCATTTCTTCAGTTTCGGGGCGTCCAGCAGGCGGCACGCCAGGTCGATGGCCTCTCCGAACGGACCGTTCTCGTCCTGGTGGATCTCTCCGGCGTGCACCACGGCCCGCAGCCGCATGCTCCTGCTCAGGCGCTCCGCCGCCGGTAACGCCTCGTTGTAGTCGGCGAGCTGGCGGGCGAGCCGGGGGACGAGCCGGGACAGCAGATAGGTCTTGGGCAGTTCGTCGACCGGCTGGAACAGCGCGAGGACGCCGTCTCCCCGGTCCTCGAAGGGATCGCACCACCGGTCGTCGATGCCGGTGCGTGCCATGGCCTCTTTCAGCTGGCCGTAGATCTGGCTCCGCAGCGCTTCCTTGATCGGATTCGTGCGAAAGGCCCCCGTCGAGTTCTCCAGGTCGACGGCCAGAATGCTCCTGTGCACCGGGTTGCCGCTCACCCGAGCGCCCCCAATCCCGCACGTCCCGCCTGCCGGCGATCGTCGCTCTCCTCTTAGAAGGTTCGCCAATAGTCTGCGACCGGATTCGGCAACCGTGCAAGGTGCACGGCGACATGCATCGCCTCTGTATCCATCTGGCAAGCTTGACGACTTCTGGTGGGACAGCAGGATGTCAAAGGTAGGGGACCGCTTTTGCGCGAAGCCTGGTGATCCGGAGAGGACGAGGTTATCGTTGCCCTGCAACTTGCAGATCGGCGCCCGGGCCGCAGGGCCGAAACCGATTCGCTGGGAGGCAGGGGTGGCAGCAGCGCCGACCGTCCGCCGTCGCCGCCTCGGCATCGAGTTGCGGCGGCTCCGGGAGGGCCTGGGCCACACGGTCGAGGAGATCGCGGATCGGCTCGACTGGTCACCGTCGAAATTGAGCCGGATCGAGAACGCCCGTATCGGCGTGCGGGTCTCGGACGTCCGGCTGCTGCTGAAGTTGTACCGGGTGGGCGAGGGCCACCAAGGGGAGGTGCTGGCGCTCGCGCAGGCCGCGACGGAGCAGGGCTGGTGGGCCGGGTACCGGGACGTCCTGTCCGGCGAATTCGGTACCTACGTCGCGCTGGAGGACGAGGCGCGCACTGCCCTGACCTTCGGGACATACGCCGTTCCTGGGCTCCTGCAGAACAGGCAGTACGCGCACCGAATATTGGACAGCGGCAGAATTATCGCCGTTTCCACGCCTCGGCAGGTCGAACGCCGCCTGGATCTCCGCATGCGACGGCAGGACGTACTGCGTCGCGAGAATCCACTGACCCTTTCCGCCGTTATCGATGAGTCCGTCCTGCTGCGCACCGTCGGCGACCGCGACATCATGCGCGGGCAAATGCTCGATCTCATTGAACTGGCCGAGTTGCCGAACGTGCACGTCCACGTGCTTCCGATGGATGTCGACAGGGAGCCGATATTCGCGGACACCTTCACGCTTCTGGAGTTCGCTCCCGCCTACGATGTCACCTTTCCGGATGCCGTCTATCTGGACAATCTACTGACCATGGCGATACTGCAGAGCGACGACGCCACGCACATGTACCGGTTGTGCTGGGACGCCCTCAGGTCGGTCTCGCTCTCCGCCGACGATTCCCTGCGCCGGATATCCCAGGCGGCCGAGGAGTGGGGGCGGGCCGGCCCCCGCTGACCTGCGCCGGGATGGCCACGGCGATCACCGATCCGGATGGTCCTTGATCGCCTGCAGCAGGCCGGCGAAGCGTTCGGCCGAGAGGGGCAGAACCCGCTCCGGTCGTTCAGAGTCCCTCAGTCCCATCTCACCCGGTGAAAGCCGCGCCACTTCGACGCAGTTCCAGTCGCCCGAGCACTCCCTGTCGTCCGTGCATCCTGTGCTTCTGCGCCATGCCCGCGCCGGCGTTCCGGTGGGTGGGTCGCCGGTGCTTCTTCCGTCGTTGTGCGTCCGTGCGGGCATGCTTTGCTCCCTTCTGCGTGACCACGGCGCGGGGGTGTGTGGTCGAGGTAGAGGCTAGCGAGCCGAGCGCCGGTTTCGCGGGTGTTTTCCCCAGCATTTCCGACATTGATGAACCGTCCAACTAGTGTAAATCGGACAGTCAGCAGCAAAAGCGGATTTACGTGGTAGTTAACATGAGGGCGAGCGGGGTGGGCCGACGGTTTGGAAGCGCGTGATGCGCTCACCGCAATGACCGCTCGGGTACATTTTTGTGCAGTTGCCGGTGAGGTGAGATTCTCAATCGAAAACGCTTGGGTGTGCATCAGAAGGCAGTACGGGACGTCCGTTGGCGCGAGACGGGACGATGAGGCGCCTGGAAACGTGTTGACGGGGCGGGAAGGGGCGAGGCAGGATGCGGGGGGTTGTGATCATCTAGAGGATCTGAGGGACCTGGCCCGGTGACGGTCCGGCAACCTGCCTTCGCGGCAAGGTGCCAACGCCAGGAGCGATGAGGAGAGTTCATGGGCGTGCGCCTTGATGTTCCTGTGCTGGCCGGGACGCTGGTTCGGCTGGAGCCGTTGACGTTGGAGCATGTGCCGGAGCTGGCTGAGGCCGCGGAGGAGAACCGGTCGTCCTACGGGTTCACGCTCGTGCCTGGGGCGGCGGATATGGAGTCGTATGTCGCCGGGCAGCTCGCGCGGCCCGGGCTGACGCCGTTCGCGCAGGTCAGGGTCGCGGACGGGAAAGCGGTCGGGCATACGGGGCTGTGGGATCCGCGGACGTGGCCCGGCACGGACCGGCTGTGCGCGATCGAGATCGGGTGGACGTGGCTGGCGGCGTCCGCGCAGGGCACCGGCATCAACGTCGAGGCGAAGCGGCTTCTGTTCACCTACGCGTTCGAGACCTTGGGCGTCGTGCGCGTCGATCTCAAGACGGACGCGCGGAACGAGCGGTCGCGGCGGGCGATCGAGCGGCTCGGCGTGCACTTCGAGGGGGTGCTGCGGAGCTGGTCGCCGTCGTGGGCGCCGGGCGAGGAGGGCACGCTGCGCGACTCGGCGATGTTCTCGGTGGTCGAGTCCGAGTGGCCGTCGGTGAAGACGGCCATGACGAACCGGCTGGCGGAGACCGTCGCGAGGTGACGGCGAGCGGGTTTCCCGGGCGCGTGCCGGTGCTGGGCGGGACGGTCGTACGGCTGGAGCCGCTGGCGATGGGGCATGTGCCGGAGCTTGCGGAGGCCGCCGAGGAGGACAGGTCGTCGTACGGGTTCACTCCGGTGCCCTCGGGGGCGGGCATGGAGGCGTACGTATCCGACAAGCTCGACCGTCCTGGGCTCATGGCGTTCGCGCAGGTCAGGGTGGTGGACGGGAGGGCGGTCGGGCATACCGCGCTGTTGCATCCGCGGCCGTGGCCAGGCCGGGACCGGCTGTGCGCGGTCGAGATCGGGTGGACGTGGCTGTCGGCGTCCGCGCAGGGCACCGGCGTCAATGTCGAGGCGAAGCGGCTTCTGTTCGGCTACGCGTTCGAGACGCTGGGCGTGGCCCGCGTGGAGTTGAAGACGGATGCGCGGAACGAGCGGGCGCGTCGGGCGATCGAGCGGCTCGGCGCGCATTTCGAGGGCGTCCTGCGCAGGTACTCGGAGTCGTGGGTGGCCGGCGAGGAGGGCGAGTTGCGGGACACAGCCATGTACTCGGTGGTCGAGTCGGAGTGGCCGTCCGTGAAGGCGGCGATGGCGAACCGCTTGGCGGACGCCGGCCAGGTCTGATGGCGCCGCGACCTGCGGTGGTGGCCGTTCAGTGTTGGGACAGCGAGTCCAGCAGGTCGCGGCCCTGCTGCCACGAGCCGAGGTCGCTGGCGGAGTTGATGTGTCCACATGCGCCCGTCAGGTGAAATCGTGCCTCCCAGCGCGTTGCGAAGCCGACGGCGGCCTCGGGAGTGCAGTACGGGTCGTTGGCGCTGCCCACCACCAAGGCCGGGCATGGCAATGGCTGCGCTGACACGTCGGTGAACGTCGCGGCCGCCTGGCGTGGGAATGCGGGTGCGTCCGGGTCGGGCGGCGCGACCAGGAACGCGCCGCCTACTCGGCTTGAGGGGTTCCTGAGCAGCCAGGTGGACGCCGCCCAGCAGCCAAGGCTGTGGGCGACCAGCACGACCTGGCTGTCCTGCCGGGACGCGTCGTCGTATGCGTGCTGCACGGCGCCGACCCAGTCGTCCAGGTCGGGGGCGGACCACGAGGCAGGGGAGATCCTCACCGCCGAGGCGCCCCACTGCCGCTCCCACAAGGTCTGCCAGTGCTGCTCGTCCGATCCGTCGATGCCCGGGACGATGACGTGCGCGGTCAATGCCCACCACCATTTCACTCGTCGCTCTCTGCGATCATGAGGGCGTTCCGACGCCGATTCTGATGGATGCATCGGCACGGTGGTCGACTTGCAAGTGATCTCAAAGAAGATGGTGCGGACGACGATGGAATCACTCGACCGGATAGACCGGGACATACTTGCCCTGCTCCAGGCCGACGGCCGGCTGACCGGCGCTGAGGTGGGACGCCGCGTCGGGCTCTCACAGCCCGCGGCGAGCGCCCGCATCCAGCGGCTGGAGAAGAGCGGCGTCATCACCGGCTACCGAGCGCTGGTCGATCCGGAAGCCCTCGGACTGAACATCCACGCGGTCGTCCGGCTGCGCACCACGCACGCCCGGCTTTCCCGCGCTCTGGAGTTCGCCGCCCGGACTTCCGAGATCGCCTCCACCCTCAGGGTCACCGGAGAGGACTGCCTCATCTTCGACGTCTACTGCCCGCAGGCGGCACGGCTCGAAGAGGTCGTGGACGCACTCGCCCGGTACGGTCCCGTCACGACGTCCCTCGTGCTCCGCGCCTATCCGCAGAAGCCGCTGACCGACGCGACGCCGGCGACGTCATGACCCGAAGCGGCTAGAGCTCGAACCAGACGGCGTGGCCTGCGGCGCGCGGTTCCGTGCCCCAGGTCTTCGCGACGGACGCGACGATCCGCAGGCCGCGTCCGGTGACGTCCAACTCGGCCGCCTCGGCGACGTGCGGGACGGTCGCCGCCTGCCCGTCGTCAATCACCTCGATTCGGACGGCCCGCGCCGAGTGGGTCACCTCCACGCGGATCTGCCCGTCGCGTCCCGACTCGGTGTAGCGCAGCGCGTTCGTCAGCAGCTCGCTCATGCACAGCGCCGCGTCGTCCAGGCACGGATGCTCCCGGCCCAGCACGTCGCGCAGCCAGCGCCGTGCGTGCCCCACCGCCCGGTCCATCCCCGGCAACAGAAGCGCGTCGAACCTCATGGTCGGCGCAGTCATCGCCCACTCCCTTCGCATCGCTGTCGCCGAAAAGAATGAGCCGGACATCCCCCGCCGAACGATGCGTTCGCCGGCCTCGTCCGCAGGTCCTCGGGCAAGAGTGCCCCAGTCACTTTTGACTGAGGCACTCTTGCCGCCTTCGTTGGAAACCTTCATCGTGACGCAAAGTCAAGGCATGATTACTCCATGGAGAACGCGCAGCGCCCGACCATGCGAAGCCGCAAGCTCGGCCAGCGCCTTCGCGCCATCCGCGAGGACCGAGGGCTCACCCTCCAGAAGGCCGCCCGCCTGCTCAACCGCACCCCGTCCTCGCTCAGCAAGCTCGAAACCGGCAAACGCGGCATCCGCCGCCCCGCCCTGGAGCACATGCTCGACCGCTACGAGATCAGCGATCCTGGCGAGCGCCAAGCCCTGTACGACCTCGCCCGAGACTCCGGCAAGAAGGGCTGGTGGCTCCGCTACGAGGGGAAGTTGGCCCCTTCGATGCTGGACTACATCTCCTTGGAGTCGGATGCGGCATCGATAAAGAGTCACCAGCTACACCTTGTACCTGGGCTTATGCAGACCGAAGAGTACGCTCGTGAGGTCATTGGGTCCGCCAAGGTCTTGGGCGTTGAGCCTGACATTGACGGGCTGGTGGAAGTTCGTATGCGGCGCCAGCAACTCTTGTTCGAGGAGGACGCGCCTCATCTGTGGGTTGTCGTCTACGAGACCGTTGTCCATCAGCAGTTCGGTGGGCGGCAAGTGGCTCGAGGGCAGCTCAGGCGGCTCATTGAGCTTGCGGAGCTGCCCAATGTGACCTTTCAGATTCTTCCCTTTTCGGCTGGTACTCACCCGGGCCTCAACGGCTCATTTACCACATTGGAAACCAATGATCTTTCGGTGGTCCTGGTTGAGAACCTAACCACCGGGTGGTACCTGGAAGATCCTGATGAGATCAGTCAATATGACATGGTCTTCGACCATCAGAGGGCGAGAGCGCTGTCGCCTTCAGCCTCCCGTTCCTTCGTCGAACGGATAGTGTCGGAAACATGAGCATTCAGGAGTTCGTCTTCTCTTCATGGCGCAAGAGCAGCCACAGTGGGAGTCAAGGCTCAGAGTGTGTGGAGGTCGCCGCCGTGTGGCGCAAGAGCAGCCATAGCGGAAGCGTGGGGCAGGAGTGCGTAGAGGTCGCCTCTGCATGGCGCAAGAGCGGTCACAGCGGCGGTGAAGGTCAGGAGTGTGTCGAGGTGGCGGCGGGGGAGCGGCGGGTGGCGGTGCGGGACTCTAAGGATCCGGACGGGGCGGTGCTGGCCGTCGCGCCGTCCGGGTGGGCGTCCCTGCTCGCCGACGTCAAGGCCGGTTCCCTCGACCTGGCCCGCTGACGCAGGCATGGGGGACGGGCGCGTGATGCGCCCGTCCCATGGCCACTTGCCCAACGCTGTCGCGGTCAGTTCACCGGAGGCTGCCAGTTCGGGTCAGTGACCTCCTTCGGGAGAAGGCTGTCGCGGGGCGCGTTCGTCCATTCGGCGGTCTTGACGATCTCGAAGAACTGGCGGGTGCCGGGGCGCAGTCCGGCGTTCTTCTGGCCGGGGGTCACGACGATGCCCTGGCTGGCGGTGAGGCGTCCGGTCTCTGGGTCGATGAGGAGCTGCCACTCGATGGTGCCGTAGTCGCGTGTGGTCTGCCTCATCGCGACGCCTCGTCCCGGGTGTCCGGAGGCGTCGGTGCCGTCGATCGTCCTGACGTCGCGGAGACCGGCGAGCATCCGGTAGGTCGCGATCCGCACTCGGTCGCTGACCACGCGGTCGGCCAGCAGGATGGGGGCGGCCGTGAACAGGTAGAGGTCCGGGTTCCGCAGCCGCTGGTGGTCGAACTTGGTCGCGTAGTTCAGGATCCACGCCCGCAGCTCGGACGGATTCGCGGGGAGCCGGCGCTCGTCGCGGACACCGAAGTCGAGTTCGGCGCCCTCCTGCTTGAACGGGCCGCGTTCCTCGTCGGGCCCGGTGAGGTGGAGGTCTGAAGCGCTGGGGCGCAGATCCGCTTCCCACGCCTTAGCATCGGCGGGTGTCGCGGGGCGGACGTTGACGTTCGGGCCGTCCCACTCCAGTCCGTTCACCGGGCTGTTGCTGCCGGGGAGCGTGCCGAACTCCTTCGCCGTCTTGGCGCCGAGGCTGTAGGCGTCCTGGGTGAGCTGCACCGTGTAGTGGACGCCGGGGTGGTAGGGGGACGACACCACGACGGTTTCGCCCACGACGCGGTGGACGTGCCAGAACCGTCCGTCCGACGCGTGCTGCGTCTTCGCGTCTGCGGCGGAGAGCAGGAACGTGGACGCGGGCCCGCTCTGGTCGGCCAGCGGTTCGGGGTGGTAGAGCGGCCGCGTCTCCCACCGGTAGGCCGTCCAGGAGACACCGGCGAGGACGCAGGCGGTGGCGGCCGCGACGAGCATTATCGCCCGCTTGGACCGGGGGAGCGGTGCGACGCGGCGGCTCCGGGTGGGCGTCCCGGCGGCTGCGGTGGCTTCGGCGAGGAGGCGGCGGCGGGCCGTCTGCGTGGTCTCGGGGGACGGGGGGCGTTCGGCGGTGTGCATGCGGCTGATGAGGGTCAGGTCATCCACGGTCGTCGTCCTCCTCGTCGTGTCCCGAGGCGCGCAGTGCGGCGCGGACCTGCTTGCGGGCGCGGCTCAGCCGCGAGCAGACGGTGCCGTAGGCGATTCCGAGGGCTTCGGCGACCTCCGGGTAGCTGAGTTCGGCGAGCGCCACGAGGAGCAGGACGTCGCGGTCGCCGTGCCGCAGGCGTGCGAGGGCCGGGCTCAGGCCGAAGCTAGCGGCGTCCACCGCTGAGGTCACGCTGCTCTCGTGGCTCTCGACGACGCCGGTGGTGTGCATCCGGGCCATCGCCTTGTAGCGGCGCAGCTCGTCGCGGCGGTGGCGGCTGATCAGCCGGGTCGCGATGCCGTACAGCCAGGGCCGCGCCGAGGCGTGCGCGGTGTCGAAGACGGCGCGGCGGCGGAAGGCGATCAGGAACGTCTCGGCCGCGATGTCGTCGGCGGCGTCCGCGCCGAGCCGCCGGTCCACGTAGCGGTGGATGTCCCGGTAGTGCCGGTCGAAGAGGTCGGCGAACCGTTCGGGGTCGCGTTGCGCGGCGGTGATGATGTCGGCGTCCGACGGCTCCGCCGATCCGCGCGTCACGGCTCGTCCCGTGGCGCTGGGGGAAGGGTCATGCGGGACCCTTCTGGAAGCGTGGAGGGGGGTCACGTCCTTGATTGCCCGGAAGCGTCCGACCCCTTCTCCGGCCGGACGGTCTTCTCCGGGCCGGACGGTCGGATCATAGGTAGTGGCCGCTCGCCAGGTAGGGGGCGGGGGCGGGCATGCCGCGGACGGCGATGTAGCCCTCCTGGCCGATGTCGAGGCGGGCGGCGAGGCCGACGTCCACCGCCCAGTGGTTGTCTGTGGTGATGCAGTTGACGAGCGTGTCCCCGCGCGCGCTGGCGAGCGCCTCCCACAGCAGGGTCTCGGCGGTCTCGGGACGGTCGGCGGCGAGCAGCGCGGGACGTCCGGCGGCCTCGTCGATGTAGACGTAGTCGCGCCGGCCGGGCGCGTCGGAGACGACCAGCCGCAGCGTCTCCAGCATGTGGACGTGGTCGGGGCCGTGGCCCGCGCCGCGGACGGCGGTGTCCAGCTCGTCCATCCATTCGAGGTCGTCGGCGCGCCCCTCCCGCAGGCCACGCACGGCGGGCAGCGTGGACCGGTCGACGGTGCCGACCATCCGCATCTGCGGGTGCAAGGTGAAGCCCGCCAGCCGGTAGCGGCGGGTCGCCGCGGGATGCACCGTCGAGGAGAACAGGCCCGGGCGGTCGCCGGCGTGGGCGAGGACGGCGTCCATCAGGCGCCTGCCGATGCCCTTGCCCTGCCGGCCCGGCAGGACGCCGTAGGTCGCCAGGTACCAGAGCCGTTCGCGGTTCTGGGAGATGGCGAAGCCCACGACGTCCCGGCCGTCCTCGGCGATCCAGCAGCCGTCCGGATCGACGGACAGGAAGTGGTCCAGGCGGTCGATCAGGCGGCGGGACTGCTCTTCGGTCGGCGGTTCGGGTTCCGGTTCGTTCGCTCGCCGGGTGAGGCGGTCGCCTTCGAGGAACGTCACCGCCGCCGCGCGCTCGGTCGCGACGAGGTCGTCCCGCGCCATGCGCCTGATGCGTACCGGGTCCATGCACGCATGATCACGCGACGGGCGCGGGTGCGCACCTGATTATCCGGGGACGGCGCTCACCAGCGGTCGTGGTGGACGGCGGCGTTCAGGGCGCGGCGGTGGCGCCAGCCGTGGCGTTCGAGGTCGGGGACCGTCTCCAGGTGGGTGACGGGCCCGACGCACAGCCACGCGACCGGGCGGATGCCCTCCGGTATGCCGAGGAGGCCGCGCAGGTACGGCTCCCGGTAGAACGACACCCAGCCGACGCCGAGTCCCTCCGCCGTCGCGGCCAGCCAGAGGTTCTGGACGGCCAGGCAGACCGAGTACAGGCCCGCGTCGGCGATGGCGTGCCGGCCGAGGACGGCCGGTCCGCCGCGTTCGGCGTCGTAGGTGACCACGATCGAGAGGCTCGACTCCAGCACCCCGTCGATCTTGATGCGGGCGAAGCGGTCCGCGGCGTCGCCGGTGAGGGTCGCGGCGAACGCGTCGCGCTCGGCACGGACGTGGTCGTGGAACGCGCGGCGGGCGTCCGGGTCGCGCACCAGGACGAAGTCCCAGGGCTGGGAGAGGCCGACGCTCGGCGCCGCGTGCGCGGCGGTGAGGATCCGGTCGAGGACGCCGTCCGGGATCGGCGCGCCGGTGAACTCGGCGCGCACGTCGCGGCGGCGGTGGATGACGTCGTAGAGGTTCATGGGCAGGCTCCCGCTGCGGTCGGGCCGCCCGGTCGGGCGGCCGTCGGAGCGAGGCCGGTCTTCGGACTCCCGGATCGACGCCTCACCGCCCGCCTTCCCGGCCTTCCGGCCAGTGGCCGCGCTCGCGCGCATGGGCGGCGGCTCCCCGGTCACCGCGGCGGGCCCGTGCCGGATTCGCACCGGCTTCCCGATTCTCCCCGAGGGGCACCTCGCGTCAGTTCACGCCGTCCGCGATCGTAGCGGTGCCCTCGTCCGGGACGGGGGAGGGGGTCAGCGGCGCTGGAAGCCGTCCTTGGTGCGCAGGCCGTAGCCGACGGCGCGGTCGAACGAGATGTGCGCCATCCAGCCGCAGAGCCCGGCGAAGATCGGCGCCCACGTGATCGGGGCGACGGTGTAGAGCGCGATGAGCGCGAGCGGGACCAGCGCGCGGTGCGCGGCGTTGTAGTACGGGACGGCGCGCGCCGGGAGCTGCCCGCGCTCGACGGTGTGCGCGTCGCGCATCCCGGCCAGGAACGTGAGGTCGGGCGCGATGAAGAACACGACGGCCAGGAGCGCCGCGACCCAGCCGTGGTTGACGCCTTCGACGACGGCGAACGCGGTCCAGAACAGCGCGTTCGCGCCCCACGCGCTGCGGCGGACAACGACGGGGACGAGGTGCTTGCGGACGGCGTGCGCGGTGACGGTGCTCATGACCTACCTCCTGGCTAATGACGTTAGCCACAACCTAAAGCTAATCTCATTAGCTGTCAAGCTCATGAGCTGAACCAGGTGGTCAGAGGAAGAGGGCGGCTAGGCGGGGGAGGTGGAGGCGGGTTGCGGTGTCGTCCTCGACGTTCCAGTCGTCGCCCACGGGATGCTCGGGGCGCTGCATCGCGCGCACGGCCGACTCCATCGCCGCGTCGAACGACTCGGTCTCTCCGATGGTGCGCTTGTAGGCGTTGCGGGCCGCGTAGTGCAGGCCTTCCGCGCCGATCCAGCCCTCGTCCTCCTGGCCCATCCGCACGACGGTCGGGACGTCGGCCAGGGTGTCGGGGTCGTCGACGGCCCGGGTGAACACGTCGCGTCCCAGCAGGGCGAGGCCGGCGCGGAAGTCCATGAAGCCGTCGTCGCCGCAGCCGCCCTCGATGAGGTAGGCGGCGTTCCAGAGCGGCCGCCGGTACGCCGAGTCGAGGACGCGGGTCAGCATGGCGTCGAACGCGACGATGCCGGGGCCGTCCAGGGCGAGGAGCCGATCGGTCACCAGGTCGACCAGCGGGTCGTCGGGGGAGTCGCGGTCGTCGGCGTGCTCGCCGGCCTCGGCCCGCGCGTCCTCGATCAGATCCCACCAGGCCTGCTCGTCCATGCGTCCTCCCGCACCTCGGCTTCGTCCGCCGACCAATGTGGCGTACGGGTCGGACATACCGGTTAGACGGGGCGGGCGGTGAACCAGGCGCCGTCGTCGTCCAGGAAGCGGTCGAGGCGCAGGCCCGCCGCCTCCAGCACCGCGGGCAGGTCCTCGTCGCCGAGGCGCCGGGTCGTGAACGTGTGCGTCCAGCGGTGCTCCCCGATCCGGTATTCGAGCGTCGCGACGACGGTCCCGGGCTCGGGCCGCTCGACCCGCGCCTTCCGGTACCGGACGCCGTCGCGCGTCCACTCCCGCGGGGCGTCGTCGCGCCAGGTGGCGTCGGTGTCGCGCTGGATCACGACCACGCCGTCCGGCCGGACGTGGCGCCGGCAGGCCGCCAGGAGGGCGTCCCGGTCGCCGTAGTTGACCAGGTACGACATCAGCAGCACGCAGCCGAACCGGTCGGGCAGGTCGAGGTCCTGGATCGGCGAGCGGACCGTCCGCGCGCCCTCGATCCGGGCGAGCATCGCGGCGGAGTCGTCCACCGCCGTCACCGGATGGCCGAACTCCATCAGCGGACGGGTGACCCGCCCGGCGCCCGCGCCCAGCTCCAGGATCGGCGTGCCGGCCGGGATCGTCGTGTGGACGAGCGCGGCGCTCGCGACGTCCGGCGGGAGCGCGGCGTAGAACTCGACCGCCGACCCGTCGCGCGCGATCTCCCCGGGCCCCGTCCCGGCCGTTCCCGCCATGGCGTCGCCTCCCCGTCTTGATCACCATGCTCGGCGCGCGCCCCGGCCGCCGTCAACCCGCGCATTGGACAGGTTGAACTGGACAGTTTGAACTGAATAAATTACACTGGGGTCATGAGCGACAGCGTCGAGGCCATCTCCCCGTCGGCCGCCCGCGCCGCCCGCGAGGTGCGGGTCGTGTTCAGCCGGCTGCGCCGCAGGCTGCGCGAGATCGGCGGAGCCCACGATCTCACGCCGTCGCAGACGGCGGTACTGAGCCGGCTGCTCAAGGACGGGGCCGCCACCGCGAGCGGGCTCGCCGCGGCCGAGGGCGTCCGCCCGCAGTCGATGGCCGCCACGCTCGCCGTGCTGGAGGAGCGCGGCCTGATCCGCCGCGACCCCGACCCGCAGGACGGCCGCCGCCAGCTGGTCACGCCGAGCGACGCCGGACGCGAATGGGTCGAGGGCTCCCGGCAGGCCCGCGACGAATGGCTGAGCCGCGCCCTCCAGGACCGCTGCACCGAGGAGGAGCGCGAGACGGTCCTGAGGGCCTTCGCCGTCCTCGACCGCATCGTCCAGTGAGCGGGAGAGGGGCGCGCCCCCTCTCCCGCTCCGGTCTCAGGCCGGGGGCAGGCCGAGGGCGCGGGCGATCAGCATCCGCTGCACCTCCGACGTCCCCTCGCCGACCTCCAGGATCTTCGCGTCCCGGTAGAAGCGGCCGACCGCGTACTCGTTCATGAAGCCGTACCCGCCGAAGACCTGCGTGGCGTCGCGGGCGTTGTCCATCGCCGCGTTCGACGCGACGAGCTTGGCGATCGCCGCCTCCTTCTTGAACGGCTCCCCGGCCAGCATCTTCGCCGCCGCCGCGTAGTACGCGAGGCGGGCCGTGTGCGCGCGGACCTCCATGTCGGCGATCTTGAACTGCATGGCCTGGTAGCGGCCGATCTCCTTGCCGAACGCCTGCCGCTCGCCCGCGTAGCGCAGGCACTCGTCCACGCAGCCCTGCGCCAGGCCGACCGACAGCGCGGCGATCGCGATCCGGCCCTCGTCCAGGATCCGCAGGAACTGCGCGTAGCCCCGGCCGCGCTCGCCGACGAGGTTCTCCGCCGGGACGCGGACGTCGTCGAACGACAGCTCGCGGGTGTCCGAGGACGACCAGCCGACCTTGGAGTACTTGCGGCCGACGGTGAAGCCGGGCGTGCCGCTCGGCACGATGATCGTGGAGATCTCGCCGTCGCCGGTGAACGCGGTGACGGTCACGAACGCGGTGATGTCGGTGCCGGAGTTGGTGATGAACGCCTTCGACCCGTTGATCACCCACGAGTCGCCGTCCAGCCGGGCCGTCGTCCGCATGCCGCCCGGGACGTCGGAGCCGCCGCCCGGCTCCGTCAGCCCGAACCCGGCGAGCTTCTCACCGGACGTCAGCATCGGCAGCCAGCGCGCCTTCTGCTCGTCCGACCCGAACCGGTAGATCGGCATCGCGCCGAGCGAGACGCCCGCCTCCAGCGTGATCGCGACCGACGAGTC
This sequence comes from Actinomadura sp. NPDC048394, assembly GCF_040651755.1. Lineage (NCBI taxonomy): Bacteria > Bacillati > Actinomycetota > Actinomycetes > Streptosporangiales > Thermomonosporaceae > Actinomadura > Actinomadura sp. NPDC048394. The sequence goes on from NZ_JBEZJL010000001.1 coordinate 146,615, forward strand.
GACCCGGGCCAGCTCCTCCAGCGCCAGGCAGAGCGCGAAGTAGTCGCCGCCCATCCCGCCGTGCTCCTCGGGGAACGGCAGCCCGAACAGCCCCATCTTGCCCATCGCCGCGACGATGTCGTACGGGAACTCGCCGCGCTCGTACAGGTCCCCGATCACCGGGGCGACGGTCTCGCGCGCGAACCGCTCGACGGTGCGCCGCAGCTCCTCCTGCTCGTCGCTGAGCTTGAAGTCGATCATCATTACTCCGTTTTCGGTGACAGGGCCTGGACGACGCGGGACGGGCTCGGGCGGCCGAGCCGCCCCGCCATCCAGCGGCTGGTGGCGACGAGCTTGCCGAGGTCGACGCCCGTCTCGACGCCGAGCCCGTTCAGCATCCAGACGAGGTCCTCGGTGGGCAGGTTCCCGGTGGCGCTCTCGGCGTACGGGCAGCCGCCGAGGCCGCCCGCCGACGCGTCCACGACGGTGACGCCGGCGCGCAGCGCGGCGAGCGTGTTGGCGAGCGCCTGCCCGTAGGTGTCGTGGAAGTGCACGGCCAGCCGCTCGGTGCCGATGCCCGCCGCGACCAGCGCTTCGATCAGCGCGGTGACGTGGCCGGGCGTGCCGACGCCGATCGTGTCGCCGATGCTCAGCTGCGAGCAGCCGAGGTCCATCAGCCTGGACGCGACGGACACGACCTGCTCGATCGGGACGTCGCCCTCCCACGGGTCGCCGCACGCCATAGACACGTACGCGCGCACCCACAGCCCCTCGGCGCGCGCGCGTTCCACGACGGGCGCGAACATCGCGAGCGACTCGTCCACGGTCCGGTTGAGGTTGCGGCGGGCGAACGTCTCGGTGGCGCTGCCGAAGATGGCGATCTCGGTGATGCCGTTGGCGAGCGCCCGGTCCAGGCCCCGCTCGTTCGGGACGAGCACCGGGTACCGGACGACGCCGGACCGGGGGAGGACCCCGAGCAGCTCCTCGGCGTCGGCGAGCTGCGGCACCCACTTCGGGTGGACGAAGCTCGTCGTCTCGATCGTGCCGAGCCCCGCGTCCGCGAGCCGGGTGACGAACTCCGACTTCACCTCGACAGGGACGATCGCCTTCTCGTTCTGCAGCCCGTCCCGGGGTCCGACCTCGTAGATCGTGACCCGCTCGGGCAGGCCCGGCAGCGGTGTCGGCATCATGCCTCCTCGATCACGGCCAGCACCGCGTCCAGGGCGACCTGGGCGCCGGCGCGGGCCGGCAGCTGCGCCACGACGCCGGCGCGCGGCGCGGTGACGGTGTGCTCCATCTTCATCGCCTCGACGACGACGAGCGGCTGTCCCTCGTCCACCCGGTCGCCCTCGGCGACCTTGACGGCCAGGACCGTGCCGGGCATCGGGCTGCGCAGGACGCCGTCGCCGGACGCGTCCGCCGCGGCGCCGCCCTCCGCCTTGACGTGCTCGGCGAGCGCCCACGCGTGCCCGTCGCGCCCGAGCCAGAGCGTTCGGCCGTCGCGGGCGGCGGTGAACGACACCGTCCGGCCGCCGTAGGTGAGCGTCGAGCCGGACAGCGACGCCGCGACCGGCTCGCCGTCGCCGATGACGACCTGCGCGGACGCGGCGCGTCCCTGCACGCGGACCTCGACGGGCTCGCCGCCGGACGGGGTGATGATCCACGGCGTCCAGGCGTGCGCGCCGGGGCGCCAGCCGTCCGGGATCGACCACGGGTCGCCGTCGGCCGGTTCCAGCGCGAGCATCCGGTCCAGCGCGGCGGCGGCGAGCACCTCCGGCGGCACGCCGTCGCCCGAGGTCAGCTCGTCGAGGGCGCGCTCCACCAGGCCGGTGTCGAGGTCGCCGGACGCGACGGACGGGTGCTTGATCAGCGCCCGCAGGAACGCCACGTTCGTCGGCACGCCCAGCAGCGTGTACCCGGCGAGCGCCCGGTCGAGGCGGTGCAGCGCCTCGGTGCGGTCGGCGCCGTGGACGATCACCTTCGCCAGCATCGGGTCGTAGGACCCGCCGACCTCCGTCCCGACGTCGAGGCCCGAGTCGACGCGGGCGCCCTCCGGCTCGCCGAGCGCGAGGACGGTTCCGCCGGTCGGCAGGAAGCCGCGCGCCGGATCCTCGGCGTAGACGCGCGCCTCGATCGCGTGGCCGTCCAGCCGCACGCCGTCCTGCCCGAACGGCAGCGGCTCGCCGGCCGCGACCCGCAACTGGAGCTCGACCAGGTCCAGGTCGGTGACCAGCTCGGTGACGGGGTGCTCCACCTGCAGCCGGGTGTTCATCTCCATGAAGAAGAACTCGTCCGGGCGGTCGGCGGACACGATGTACTCGACCGTCCCCGCGCCCACGTACCCGACGGCCTGCGCGGCCGCGACGGCGGCGGCGCCCATCCGCGCGCGGGACGCCTCGTCCAGCAGCGGCGACGGCGCCTCCTCGACGATCTTCTGGTGCCGGCGCTGCAGGCTGCACTCGCGCTCGCCCAGATGGACGGCGTTGCCGTGCGCGTCGGCGAACACCTGGATCTCGATGTGCCGGGGGTTCTCCACGAACCGCTCGGCGAGCAGCGTGTCGTCGCCGAACGAGCCGCGCGCCTCGCGGCGGGCGGACGCGATCGCGTCCGGCAGGTCCGCCGCGTCGCGGACGAGCCGCATGCCCTTGCCGCCGCCGCCCGCCGACGGCTTCAGCAGCACCGGAAGGCCGACCTCCAGCGCGGCGGCCTCCAGCTCGGCGTCCGACAGGCCCGGCTCGTCCCGTCCGGGCACGACCGGGACGCCGGCCGCGGCGACCGTCCGCTTCGCGCGGATCTTGTCGCCCATCGCCTCGATCGCGGACGCGGGCGGCCCGATGAACACCAGCCCGGCATCGGCGCAGGCCCGCGCGAACGCCGTGTTCTCGGCGAGGAACCCGTACCCGGGGTGGACGGCCGCCGCGCCCGCCGCGCGGGCGGCGCCGACGACCGCCTCGATGTCCAGGTAGGACGGGATGCGGAGCGCCTCGTCGGCCTCCCGCACATGGCGCGCGCCCGCGTCGGCGTCCGTGTGGACGGCGACCGAGTGGATCCCGAGCCGCCGCAGCGTACGGAACACGCGGACGGCGATCTCACCCCGGTTGGCGACCAGGACGCTGTCGAACATCGATGCTCCGCGTCGGGATGACGCTGCTGCTCCGCGTCGGGTTGACACTGTGCCCCTCACATCCGGAAGACGCCGTAGCCGACCGGCTCCAGCGGTGCGTTGGCGGCGGCGGACAGCCCGAGGCCGAGGACGCGGCGGGTGTCGAGCGGGTCGATCACCCCGTCGTCCCACAGCCGGGCCGTCGAGTAGTACGGGTTGCCCTGCGCCTCGTACTGGTCGCGGATCGGCGCCTTGAACGCCTCCTCGTCCTCGGCGGGCCAGTCCTCGCCGCGGGCGTCCATCTGGTCGCGGCGGACCGTCGCCAGCACGCTCGCGGCCTGCTCGCCGCCCATGACCGAGATGCGGGCGTTCGGCCACATCCACAGGAAGCGCGGCGAGTACGCCCGGCCGCACATCGCGTAGTTGCCCGCGCCGAACGACCCGCCGATGACGACCGTGAACTTCGGGACGCGCGCGCACGACACGGCCGTGACCATCTTCGCGCCGTGCTTGGCGATGCCGCCCGCCTCGTACTCGCGGCCGACCATGAAACCGGTGATGTTCTGCAGGAACACCAGCGGGACGCTGCGCCGGTCGCACAGCTCGATGAAGTGCGCGCCCTTCTGCGCCGACTCGCTGAACAGGATGCCGTTGTTGGCGACGATCCCGACCGGGTGCCCGTGGATGCGCGCGAACCCGGTGACGAGCGTCGCGCCGTACTCCTTCTTGAACTCCTGGAACCGGCTGCCGTCCACGATCCGCGCGATCACCTCGCGCACGTCGTAGGGGGTGCGCGGGTCGGGCGGGACGACCCCGTACAGCTCGGACGGGTCGACCGCGGGCTCCTCCGACGGCGCCACGTCCCACGGGCGCGGCTCGCGCGGGCCGAGCGTGCCGACGATGTCGCGGACGATCCGCAGCGCGTGCGCGTCGTCCTCGGCGAGGTGGTCGGTCACCCCGGACGTGCGGGAGTGCAGCTCGCCGCCGCCGAGCTCTTCGGCCGTCACGACCTCGCCGGTCGCGGCCTTCACCAGCGGCGGGCCGCCGAGGAAGATCGTGCCCTGGCCGCGGACGATCACCGCCTCGTCGCTCATCGCGGGGACGTAGGCGCCGCCCGCCGTGCACGAGCCGAGGACCGCCGCGATCTGCGGGATGCCGCGCCCGGACATGGTCGCCTGGTTGTAGAAGATGCGGCCGAAATGTTCGCGGTCGGGGAACACCTCGTCCTGCCGGGGCAGGAACGCGCCGCCGGAGTCGACCAGGTAGACGCAGGGCAGCCGGTTGTGCAGGGCCACCTCCTGCGCGCGCAGGTGCTTCTTGACCGTGACCGGGTAATACGTCCCGCCCTTCACGGTGGCGTCGTTGGCGACGATCACGCACTCGCGGCCGGCCACCCGGCCGACGCCGGTGATGATCCCGGCGCCCGGCGCCTCGTCGCCGTACATGCCGTTCGCGGCCAGCGGCGACAGCTCCAGGAACGGCGAGCCAGGGTCGAGCAGCGTGTCGACCCGGTCGCGGGGGAGCAGCTTGCCGCGCGCCACGTGCCGCTCGCGGGCCCGCTCCGGACCGCCGCGCCCGGCCCGGTCGACGCGGTCGCGCAGCTCGGCGACCAGCGCCTCGTTGTGCGCTGCGCTCGCCTTGAACGCCTCGCCGGCGACGTCGGCGCGGCTGCCGATCTCGGGTCCGGTCATGGTCCCCTTCCCAGTTAATGCTCGTTAACAACGCCGATGTTAATGCCGATTAACATCTCTAGTCTAGACTGTCCCCATGTCCTCCTACCCGGCCCCGGCGCCCGGCGACCCGGCCGCCGGGCCGCCGCTCGCCGCGGTCAACCCGCGCCGCGCCGAGATCCTCGCCGCGGCGGCCGAGCTGTTCGCCGCCCGCGGCTACCACGGGGCGTCCATCGGCGACCTCGGCCGGGCCGTCGGGCTCACCGGGCCCGCGCTCTACCGGCACTTCACCGGCAAGGAGGCCGTCCTCGCCGAGATGCTCGTCGACATCAGCGAGCGGCTGCACGCCGAGGGCGTCCGCCGCGCCGCCGACCCCGACCCCGGCCGGGCCCTCGACGCGCTGCTGCGCTGGCACATCGCGTTCGCGCTGGACAACCCCGCGCTCATCACCGTCCACGAACGCGAGCTCGACAACGTCCCCGCGCCGCAGCGCCACGAGGTCCGCCGGCTGCAGCGCGCCTACGTGGAGGAATGGGTGGCGGTGCTGCGGCGGCTGCGCCCCGCCCTGCCCGACGGGCGGACGCGCGCCGCCGTCCACGCCTGCTTCGGCCTCCTCAACTCCACCCCGCGCAGCGCCGCCGGCCTCGACCGCGACGCCATGGGCGACCTGCTGCACACCATGGCCCGCGCCGCCCTCGAAGCCGCCTGACGCGCGCGCCGCGCCCGGCCGGCCCCGGGCGGCCCGGATTCCGGACGGTCCGCAATCTTGACGCGCCGACACCCGGGTGGGTCATATGGGATGAAAGGTCACCGGCCATCCCACCCGCTGCAGAGGAGAGCCGTATGGGCGTCGAGGGCGTCGGCTTCTACGAGATCGCGACCAACGACCCGGACCGCCCCGCGATCCTGGCCCCCGGCGTACCCGTCTCCTACGGAGAGCTGCACGCCGAGGTGAACCGGCTGTCGAACGCCCTGGACGGGCTCGGGCTGCGGCCCGGCGACGCCGTCGCGACCGTCCTCGGCAACCGCCCCGACTTCCTCACCGTGCTGCTGGCGGCGATGCAGTCCGGCCTCTACATCGTGCCGGTCAGCCGGCACCTGACCGCGCCCGAGATCGGCTACATCCTCGCCGACTGCGGCGCCCGCGCCGTCGTGACCGAGAGCGCGTTCGCGGATGTCGTCTCCGGCGCCGCCGATGAGGCCGGGATCGCCGCCGGGCTGCGGATCAGCGTCGACCCCGCCGACGGCTACCGCTCGATGGCGGGGCTGTGCGCGACCGGCAGCGCCGCACCCCCGGCCAAGCGCCGGATGGGCTCCATCATGCTCTACACGTCCGGGACGACCGGGCGCCCCAAGGGCGTGCGGCGCCCGCTGCTCGACGTCCCGCCGGAACTGCTCTTCGACCTCATGCGCTCGACCCTGATGACCCACCTGGGCCTCGAACCGGGCGACGAGGTGCACCTCGCGATCGGACCGCTCTACCACTCCGCGCCCTGCGTCCACGCGATGATGGCGCTCAACCTCGGGCACGCCGTCGTCGTCGCGTCCCGGTTCCGGCCCGAGCAGACCCTCGAACTGATCCAGCGGCACGGCGTCACCAACTCCTTCATGGTGCCGACCATGTTCCACCGCATGCTCGCCCTGCCCGACGAGGTCCGCGCCCGCTACGACCTGTCGTCGCTGCGGCAGGTCTACCACAGCGCCGCACCGATCCCCGTCGAGACCAAGCAGCGGATGATGGACTGGTGGGGGCCCGTCCTCTACGAGTACTACGGCTCCACCGAGAGCGGCGCCGTCGTCGTCGCCACCCCGCAGGACTGGCTCGCCCACCCCGGGACGGTCGGCCGCGCCGTCGACGGCGTGCAGATCAAGATCCTCGACCCGGAGGGCGCGGAGCTGCCGCCCGGCGAGACCGGCCTGATCTACGCCGCCGGCCAGCCGGGCTTCGAATACCACGGCGACCCCGACAAGACCGCCTCCACCATGCGCGGCGCGTTCTACACCCCCGGCGACCTCGGCCACCTCGACGAGGACGGCTGGCTCTACATGAGCGACCGCCGCACCGACCTCATCATCTCCGGCGGCGTCAACATCTACCCGGCCGAGATCGAGTCCGTGCTGCTCCAGCATCCCGCCGTCGGCGACGTCGTCGTCATCGGCGTCCCGGACGAGGACTGGGGGCAGCGCGTCGTCGCCCTCGTCGAACCCGCCGACGGCGCCGACGGCGCCGACGCGGGCGACGCCCTCGCCGCCGAGCTGCTCGCCCACTGCGAGCCCCGGCTGGCCCGGCTCAAGCACCCGCGCAAGGTGGAGTTCCGCGCGACGCTGCCGCGCACCCCGTCCGGCAAACTCAGCCGCAGCCGCGTGCGCGACGCCTACCTGCGGGAACAGGCGGGCTAGGCGGTCGCGCGCGGCGCGTGGGGGAGGGGCGCCGCAAGTCGCCGGCGAGACCGTCGAACGTTCCCGCGTTGCGCCGCGTACAACGGCACATGGAAGACCAGAAGGTCGCCCCGTTCGACAGCGCCCCGACCCCTGCCGCCCCGACGTTGACCGACCTTCCAGTGATCACGGACCCCGGCTTCTACAACGACCCCGCGTACGCCGCCCAGAGCGTCCCGCCGGAGGACGCGCCGTCCGCCGCGCCCGCGGGCGACGGAGCCGGGCTCGACACGGGGCTCGACACCGGGCTCGACGCCGGGCTCGACACCGTGCCCCGCGCCGGGATCGCCCGCGTCGGCGACCCGGTCGCGGTCTGGCCGTGCGCCGGCTGCGGCAGGCCCGTACCGCAGCCGGTGCGCGGCGCCCGCACCGTCCGCTACTGCCAGGACACCGGCGGCGCGTGCGAGCGGGCCGCGCACGAGCAACGCGAGCGCGCGCGCGAGGTGCCGGGACTCACCGGCCAGGTCGCCTGGACGTGGGAGATGGTGGAGCGGCTCGAAGCCGTCGCCGACCGGCTCGCCGGGTCGCTGGTCTCCGAGCTGGGCGTCGCCGGCGTCGAGCGGCGGGTCGCCGACGCCCGCGCCGACGCCGCCGGTGAGGTCGCCATCGCGCAGCGGGAACGGGACGCCTCCCAGCGGCAGGCCGAGGCCGCCTGGCGCGAGACCACGACCGCCCGCGCGCGCGCCGACGCCGCCGAGGAGGAGGCCGCCGCCGCCCGCGCCGCGGCCGAGCAGGCCGCCGCCGAACGCGACACCGCCCGGCGCGAGGGCCAGGAGGCCATGGACACCGCGGACGCCGCCGTCGCCGCCCAGCTCGCCGCCGAACGCGAGCGCGACCGGATCGCCTCCCGCGAGGGCGAGCTGCTCGCCGCGCTCGAGACCGCCCGGACCGAGCTCGTCGGCCTGCACGGCCGGCTGTCGGAGACCGAGACCGTCGTCGAGGGGCAGCGGATCGAGGCCGCCGCCGCCCGGCGCGCCGCCGACGACCTGCGCGCGGCCGTCCGCGACGCCGAGACCCAGCGCGGCCAGGCCGTCGCCGACCGCGACCAGATCCAGGCCCGCGCCCGCGAGATCGAGGAGCGCAACTGGGACCTGTCGCGCGCCAACGAGGAGCTCCGCGCCGCCGTCCAGACCCTCACCGCCGAACGGGACGCCGCGCGCGCCGAGGCCGACCGCGCCCGCCGCCGCGTCGACGCGCTCACCCGCCCGGCGGACCCGCGGCCGGACGGCCGGCCCGCCGCCGACCGGGAGCCCCCGACCGGCCTGCACCCCCTGCCCCCGCTCAACGGGTCGTCGCTGAACGGGTCCTCGCCGCATGCGTCCTCGCGGTCGAACGGGTCGTCGCTGGACGGTACCGATCCGCTCGCGGTCAACGGCCACCGCCTTCCCCACGCCGGCTGACCATCGGCCGGCGTACCGACGACGAGGAGGAGGTGAGGCCCTTCACCCCAAGGCACTGGCCCTGAACCGGCCGCCCGCACCGCACCGGGGTGGTGGGGCGGCCGGTACGCCGGTTTTCAGGTCGGTATGCCTGGCTAGGGCCGGCTGGTTCGCAGGTACTCGGTGTAGTCCTCCGCGCCCGCGCGGACCGCCGCGTGCACGGCGCGCGCGATCCGGGCGCCCCACGTCGAGCGGGGGCCCGCGAACGGCTCCTGCTCGCCCGACGTCGACGCCGCCACGCAGATCGCGTCCGACGCGGTGCCCGTGCACGGGTAGCCCGCCTCCAGGAGCGCCTGCGTCTTGGCCTCCGTCGCGGTGACCACGGCGTTCACCAGCGCGGCATCGCTCAACGCGACCGGCACCGCGACGACGATGTTGATCGTCCCGGGTCGCGGGGGAGCGGGACGCGGTGGCGCGGGTCGCGGTGGCGCGGGTCGCGGGGGAGCGGGTTCGTGCGCCGGCAGCGGGACGTCGAGGTGGAGCGGCGCCAGCTCCGGGTCGGCGGCCCCCTCGGGCGCCGCCGCCCACGTCGGCACGCGCAGCCCGACCGTCGCCGAGACGGCGACGCCGCCGTCCTCGCGCCGCATCGTCCGGGCCACGGACGCGGCCGTGAGCATGCCGGTCCCCGGGCCGTCCAGCCCGAACGACGCGGCCAGCTCCGCCAGATGGACGACCGGGTCCGTCCGCGCGTACCGGCCGCGGACCTGCGCGTTCATCACCCAGTTCAGCGGCCCGATCCCGCCGCCGAGCATCGCCGACGACACCGCCCGCCACCCGCCGCCCGCGCGCCACACCGTCGCGGCGAGCCGCGCGCCGTCCTCGTCCCGCCAGACCAGCTCGATGTTCACGGACGCTCCAGCGACAGCAGGGGCCGGCCGTCCGGCCCGGGAAGGACGTGCACGCGGGCGTCGAAATGCTCCTGGATCGCCGCCCTGGTCAGCACCTCGCCGGGCGCCCCCGCCGCCGCGACCCGGCCGCCCGACAGCAGCACCAGGTCGTCGGCGTACTGCCCGGCCAGCGTCAGGTCGTGGATCGTCGTCACGACGGTCAGCCCGTCCGACAGCCGGAGCTGGTCGATCAGCTCCATCACCTGCTGCTGGTGGCCGATGTCGAGCGCCGTCGTCGGCTCGTCCAGCAGTAGCACCGACGTCTGCTGGGCCAGCGCGCGCGCCAGCACGACGCGCTGCCGCTCTCCGCCGGACAGATGGTCGAGCGGACGATCCGCGAGCCCGGTCAGGTCGAGGCGGTCGAGGACCTCGCCCGCGATGGTCCGGTCGCGCGCGCTCTCGCGGCCCAGATGCGGGATGTAAGGGGACCGGCCCAGCAACGTGTAGTCGAACACCGTCATCCCGACCGGAAGGTTCGGGCTCTGCGGGGCGTACGCCACAAGCCGCGCGCGCTGCCGCGGCTTCAGCGCCGACAGGTCCGCGCCCGCCACCGCGATCTCGCCCGCGCACGGCAGCAGCCCCAGCACCGCCCGCAGCAGCGTCGACTTCCCCGCCCCGTTCGGCCCGATCACCGCCGTCCACGACCCACCCGGGACCTCCAGCGACACGCCCTTCAGCACCGGACGCCCGCCCAGCGCCACGTCGAGGCCCCGCACCGCGACCGTCACGTCTCCACCTGCCGGCGGCTCGCCCGCAGCACCGCCACGAAGAACGGCCCCCCGACGAACGCCGTCACCACGCCGAGCGGCAGCTCGCCCGGCGCGATCACCGTCCGGGCCACCAGGTCGGCCAGCTCCAGGAACGCCGCCCCGCCGAGCAGCGACAGCGGCAGCACCACCCGGTACGACCCGCCCGCCAGCCGCCGCACCGCGTGCGGCACCACGATCCCGACGAACCCGATCAGCCCGCTCACCGCCACCGCGCTCGCCGTCGCCAATGACGCCGCCACCAGCACCGTCAACCGGACCCGCACCGCCGACAGCCCGAGCGACGCCGCCTCCTCGTCGCCGACGCTCAGCACGTCCAGCAGCCGCCCGTGCGCGAGCAGCACCACCGTCGAGACCAGCGAGTACGGCGCGACGAGCGCCAGCTGGTGCCAGTCCGCCGAACCGACGCCGCCGAGGATCCACGAGTAGATCCGCTGCAGCTCCTCCGCCTTCACCTGCTGGACGAACGTCTGCACCGCCGACAGGAACGACGACACCGCCACCCCCGCCAGCACCAGCGTCGCCGCCCGGTTCCCGCGCCCCGCCGCGCTGCCCAGCGCGTACGCCATCGCGACGCCGAGGATCGCGCCCGCGAACGCCGCCAGCGGCACCCCGTACCCCGGGTCGCCCGGCACCAGCACGATCACCAGCGTCGCCCCGACGCCCGCGCCCGCCGCCGCGCCGAGCAGGTACGGATCGGCCAGCGGGTTGCGGAACACCCCCTGGTATCCCGCGCCGGCCATCGACAGCATCCCGCCGACCAGCGCCGCCATCAGCACCCTCGGCACCCGCAGCTGGAACAGGACGTTCTCGTCGACGACGCTGAACCCGCTGTCGACGTGCACGAACGGGATCCGGTCGGCGAGCGCCTTCAGGATCCCCGCGACCGGCAGCCCGGCCGCGCCCACCACCAGGCCCGCCAGCAGCGTCGCCGCCAGCAGGACCAGCGCCACCGCCAGCGGCAACGCCCGCAGCCGCCCCCGCACCCGAGGCCCGGCCTCCTTCCGCCCCGCCACGACCCCCGCCCCGCGCGCGCTCCGAAACCCGCGCCCGGAGACGTCCTCAGCCCGCCCCGAGACGCCCTCCCCGTCCCCCCGGACGTCCTCAGCGTCCGCGGAGACGCCTCCCGCATCTGCCGTGA